>CAVBAX010000103.1:0-1737 GCA_963593105.1 Candidatus Methanomethylophilaceae archaeon
TTGGTCTATTGTCACAAGTACCGCTATAACAAATAGATAAATTAAATAATTAAATTTATTTGTTTTCATTAATATAATCTTCTACAGCTTTCTTTAATATTGTAAAAGGTAATGGTCCATTTTCTAAGATGACATTTGCATATTCTACATAATCAAATTTGTCACCCAATTCTTCAATAGCTTTATTTCTCAAATTGAAATGAGATATAAAACCTAGACCATATCTACAATATATACCAGGCATAGAAACAACCGTTTCATACATGGTAGATGCACTATCAGAATCAAGACCTAAATCATTCAAATTATCAGCTAGTGTATCCTTATCCCAACCATAATAGTTAACACCCAAATCAATGATTGAATAAATAACATGAACTTTAAAAGTCAAAGTATTAAGAATCGCAACATCTAAATAAGCTTCATCATCAAAGTCTATTAGATTTATCGCATCATAACTAGCTAAATCAGCATAACCCTCAGTATAGCCAATGAAAGTATTGGTTGTTCTAAAACGATGAGGATTGCTTTGTTGATAATAAGCGTTTTGATACAAATGTCCAGGGAAACCCTCATGAGCTAAAACTTCAAAATTTTCCATTGTTGAAAAATTTGAACTTGAATCAGCATTTATTCTAATAACATTACGACTTGGATTATCAACAGGTGGACTAACATAATAACCAGCTGTTGTACTACCTAAGGTATCAAGCTCTGAAATAGTATAGTTAATATCTTCTAAATATGGATATCTATCCTTTGTATTGTTTCTAAGATATTCTAATAAGTCTTCCCCATTTAAATTAAATGGTTCTATGTCTTGATTAATATAAGCATCATATTCTTCTAATAGATTATTATTCTTTTGATAGTCATCTATAAACTTATTTACACCATCAACATAGAAATCAACAAGTTCATCAAACATAGTATCAATCGATTCATTATTTGATGAAGCAATTAAGTATGTATATTCAGCATAATTTTGATCTATTTGACATAGTGGTAAACTCTCACTAGATTTACCAAGAAGAGTCTTTAAATAATCTCTTAAAGTAACAAACGAAGGGATAAGATATTCATCAATAGCTGAATCTACTTCATTACTAATATCAGTTTCTTTATAAGTTTCACTTAAACTAGAACAATTGTTTTCAATCAAAGAATCCAAATAATTGATTTCAGTATTTAACATTTTATCAGTATGATATAGTCCATCTTTCATTTGTCCATCGCTATAAGCAATAGCTTCTTCAATGTAAGTTGGGACTAGCGAAAATAACGTTAGAAAGTCTTGTTCACTTTCTTTATCAGTCAAATTAAATTCCATAAGAACCAACATTAAATTATCAGAAAAAGAAGAAGCTTCTGAAAATATTAATTGATATTTACTATAATAAAGCTTACATAGTGATTCAAGTAATGAATAATGATACATATCATAGTCATATTGTTGTCTTAAAGATAAAGAATCATAGTCAAAAGCTAATAATTCATCAAGTTCATCTTCAACTTTTTTAAGTTCTTCTTCATCAATTTCATAACTTAGATGTCCTAAACTAGCATCAGGTTTTTCAATACCTAAAGACTTATAGTCTTCAACATTTTGAACCATGAATAAATAGTTTTCAGAAACAGTATCTAAAAAGATTTTATCTAAAAAAGCATCAAATTCTTGATTATCTTCCTTTGTAGAGTTCTTTTCTCTAACTTCATAATTCTTTAATTGATTTAAAT
>CAVBAX010000103.1:1747-5092 GCA_963593105.1 Candidatus Methanomethylophilaceae archaeon
AAATAATATTGGCCCTTATCATCACTTTGAATTGTAGTATCACTAGTTTCACTATTTTGCGTTTCATTATTAGTATTAGAACCACAACCTACCAGTAACAATATACAAAGTAGAGCTACTAATAATTTCTTACTTGTTTTCATCTTCGATATATTTCTTTAACGCTAAAGCTATTTGATCAGGACAAGATGTAGAACGCATGCCACACTTAATACCCTCAACTCTATTTACAACATCATTGATATTCATACCAACTAGTAATGAAGAAATGCCTTGTAAATTACCAGAACAGCCTCCAATAACTTTCATTGATTTGATAATATCATCTTCAATGTCAAATACAAATTCTCTAGAACATACGCCACTTGGCTTATAAGAATATTCCATTTTAAATTCCTCTTTCCTTCCCTATAAACCCTAATATTATACTATAATAAATAGGTATTTAAGAAATGAGGTAAGAAATGAGTAAAGTAAGAACAAGATTTGCACCATCTCCTACTGGTTATATGCATATTGGTAATTTAAGAACCGCCCTATATGCCTATTTAGTAGCTAAAAAAGATAATGGTGATTTTATTTTGAGAATTGAAGATACAGACCAAAATAGACAAGTAGAAGGTGCAACCGATATTATCTATCAAACACTTAAAACATGTGGCCTAAAGCATGATGAAGGACCAGATATTGGTGGCGACTTTGGCCCTTATATTCAATCAGATAGAATGAAACAAGGTTTATATAAAGAATACGCTATGAAGCTTGTTGAAAGTGGTCATGCTCATATCTGTTTCTGTAAGGAAGAAGATATTGAAATCCAAAAACAAATCGCAAACGCAAAAGGTGAATCTTTCTTATATAGAGACCCTTGTAAACAACTAAGTAAAGAAGAAATTCAAGCTAGAATTGATAATGGCGAGGAATATGTAATTAGACAAACTATACCACAAGATGGCACTACAACCTTTGATGATGAAGTATATGGTTCAATTACTGTTAATAATGCTGACTTAGATGAAATGATTCTATTAAAGTCTGATGGTTACCCTACTTATAATTTCGCCAATGTAGTTGATGATCACTTAATGGAAATTAGCGATGTAGTAAGAGGTAATGAATATTTATCAAGCACTCCAAAATATAATCTTTTATATGAAGCATTTGGTTGGGAAAAGCCAAGATATATACATTGCCCACCGGTTATGAAAAATGAACATGAGAAATTATCAAAAAGAAATGGAGATGCATCTTTCCAAGATTTGGTTGCCAAAGGTTATCTTCCAGAAGCTATATTGAATTACATCGCTCTACTTGGTTGGGCACCTAGTGAAGAAAGAGAAATCTATTCGCTTGATGAATTATGTAAGGCCTTTGATGTAAAAAGAATTGGTACAAGTGGCGCAATATTTGATATCGAAAAGCTTAAGTGGATGAATGGTGTTTACTTAAGAAATATGGATAATGAAAAATACTATGAATTAGTTAAGCCAATGATTGAAGAAAATGTTGATCCAAAATATGACTACAAAGCAATTGCTTCAGCTTTAAAAGATAGAGTAATGTTATTGACAGAAGTTAAAGAGATGGTTGATTTCTTTAATCAAGTTAAGGAATATGATAATAGCTTATATATCAACAAAAAAGCTAAGACCAATGAAGAAGTAGCTAAAACATCACTTGAATTAGCTCTTCCAGCTCTTGAAAATATTGAAGTATTTGATAACGACCATATCTTTGAAGCACTAGGCAAGGTCGCAAGTGATAATGGCTTAAAAAACATTACAGTTATGTACCCTATTCAAGTTGCCTTATCTGGAAAAGATAAGACACCAGGTGGTGCAACAATGATTGGCCAAATCTTAGGTAAGCAAGAAACAATCAAGCGTATTAAACAAGCAATCGAAAAATTAGCCTAAATGAAAAGCCGAGCAATCGGCTTTTTAAATACTTATAATTACAGGTTTTTTAGTTACAATCTTATTTTTATCAACAATAACATCTCCGCCAAGTAAATTTGGATATTTTCCATTTTTTAATTCAACATAAAATTCAACTTCTTTATCATCAAGTGGGAATAAACCTAATTCTTTATAAGCATCTTCATAATAATTAATCACACTAATACCTTTTTGTTTGTCTTGAATAAATGAAGATTGAATTAACTTTTTATTAATTTCCCTTTTCTTTAGTTCAACATTTCTTAAATAAAAATCATAATAGGATTTATCAAAGTTTTTAAAAGTAACAGTATCCTTATCAAATAAAGATGGAGTATGAATTTCTTTAGATTCTTCACCAGAATAAACAAAGACTGGCCCTCTTGTAAAGAAACTAAAGGCTAGTAATGATTTATGAAAATCTTCATCGCCTATATAAGCGCAAATACGTGGTCTATCATGATTTTCAATAGCTCTAACAATTAAACCATCTTGTCTAATAGAAGCTTGTTCCATTTCCAAAGTAGCTTTATAAATTGATAGATTTTCATTTGTTTGATTGTCTAAAAATTCTTGAAAGAAGTGCCAATTAGCGTAGTGATAACATAAATCAAAACCTACTTCAAATAATTCATCATTACTTAAAACTTCACGACCCATTTTTCTTGCATCCAGTAAAAAATTTCCATCAACTGCTTCTGCTAACATAATTTTATCTTTTAAAGATGCTTTAACTTTTCTATAAAAGGCAGCTGGTAAAAACGAAGCTACATCAAATCTAAAGCCATCAATACCCCATGATTCATATAATTTTAATATTGAAACCAAATAATCTTGACAATCAGCTCTACTTAAATCTAAATCATAAACATCAGACCAATCACCTACTCTATTACCTAGATTGCCATTTGAATCATGATAATAAAATTCTTCATGGGAACCAATTAAAAGAGAATCTCTACTAGTATGATTAAAGACAACATCCATAATGATTTTCATTCCTAAATTATGCGTTTTATTAATTAGAGATTTAAAATCATCCAAAGTACCATATTCTTCATTAATGGTTTCATAATCCTTGATGGCATATGGTGAACCTAAACTGCCTTTTCTTCCCTTTATACCAATTGGTGAAACAGGCATAATATACAAAATATCACATCCCTTTTCTTTAATTGTTTCAAGCTTGTTTTCTAAAGCTTTAAAGGTTCCCTCAGGTGTTTCATTTCTTACAAACACTTGATAAATTAATGAATTCAATAATTCTTTTTTCATATGATCTCCATTTATTAACTTTGGCCTCATTATACAACAAAAGAAGACTTAAACGTTTTTTAAAATCATCTTATTATGAATGATTAATTAGTTTTTTTGATTAATAAGATTATAAAGAATATAACTATATTAT
>CAVBAX010000104.1:0-5074 GCA_963593105.1 Candidatus Methanomethylophilaceae archaeon
AGTGAAGAGTTAACTCCTACTTTGTATAAGATGGTTCATAATTCTTATTATTTTTCTAATTATTATTCACCTACTAATTTATCAACTATTGGTGGTGAGTTTTCTTTGCTTACAGGTTTACTTCCTGAGGTTGGTGTTTTAAATGATGAGTGGAATGGTAATAATAATACTAGTGGGCATGTTAATTATTATCCATATGGTTTAGGTAGTTTATTTAATGATTTAGGTTATAAGACATATGCTTATCATGATTATTATTATGATTTTCAATCAAGAGACAAGTATTTAAGTGATATTGGTTTTGATAACTATAAGGCTTGTTATAATGGGCTTGAAGATAAGATGGCTTGTGATATTTTTCCAACAAGTGATAATGAAATGATTGAAGCATCTATTGATGATTATATTAATGATGATAAGTTTATGGTTTATTATGCCACGGTATCAGGACATGGTCTATGGGGCTTTGGTTATAATGCGATGGCTCAAAGAAATAAGGAATTAGTTCAAGATTTAGACTATAGTGATACGGTTAAAGCTTATATTAGCGCTAATTTAGAACTTGAAAAGGCTATGACTACTTTAATTAATAAACTAGAGGAAGCTGGAAAGTTGGATGATACAGTAATTGTTTTAGCTGCTGATCATCATCCTTATTTTATGGAAGATGAATATGTTGAAGAATTAGCAGGGCAAGAACTTGATCAATTTAGTTTATATAAGAATAACTTGATTATTTATAATAGCGCAACAGAACATGAACAAATAGATAAAGTATGTAATACCATTGACGTTTTGCCTACAGTTTTGAATTTATTTGGCATTGATTATGATTCCAGATTGATTGTTGGCAAGGATATCTTTTCAACAAGTGAAGGTCTTGTGATATTTGCGGATTATTCTTGGTTATCTGATAAAGGTAAATATTCAAGTAATACTGATACTTTTGAAAGTAATGGTGAAGAAGTGAGTGAAGCTTATGTTAATAGAATAAAAAAAGCGGTTAATAATGATTACCAAATATCTATAAATATTATGGTTTATGATTACTACCGCTATGTATTTGATAAATAATGAAAATGACTGCTAATCATATTTAATCCCTTTCTCGTAAATTACAGGTTTTTTACGAGAATAATTAATAGATTACGAGAATTGTATATAAGATTTTTTAATAAATCGCTAGTAAAAGAAAAAGGCTTGATAATACGCATCAAGCCATTGTTTTCTAAATGGTGCACCAGACAAGATTTGAACTTGCACGATAATATCACACGCCCCTCAAGCGTGCGCGTCTACCAGTTCCGCCACTGGTGCATGTATCTATTTTAATATTTTTAAAGAATTTTTTAACTATTTATATACAATTTTATGATCCCTTTTAATATACTTTCTTATAAATCGCTATATCCGTTTATTTATGCCGGTTTTTGACATTTTATTTAACAATACGCAAAGTATTTATAATGCATATAATGGGATAAAACGCAAAGTAATCTATAGGTCATAAATGGGATAAAACGCAAAGTATTTAATAAAAAATCTAGATTATTAGTCTAGATCAATATACTATTGGTGCACTAGACAGGACTTGAACCTGCATGGTTGCCCATATGAACCTGAATCATACGCGTATGCCAATTTCGCCACTAGTGCATAAGATAATTTTAATACAATTCAACATAAATAGGTGTTTGTGTTGTTTGGTTTTGATGTTTGTTTAAATAAAATTTAAGCATAAGGAGAAAAGATATGAATACAGATAAAATCTATGCAGAACAAATCGCGAATGAATATGCACCAAAGGATGAAAGTAAAGTAATTGCACTTAAAAAACTAGATGCTAAGGCAAAGATGCCAGCTCATATATTTGCTTATAGTTTTGGTATTGTGACATCTTTAGTATTTGGCTTTGGAATGTATTTATCAATTGGAGCGATAGGCTCTAATAAGATACTTGGCATAATAATTGGCATTATTGGCTTGGTTGGAATAAGTATAAATTATCCTATTTATAAGAAGTTACTTATAGATGGTAAGAAGAAGTATGCATTTGAGATTATGGAGCTTGCCAAGGAAATAAGTGATAAATAAGCATATAATTTATAAGAGGCAAAACATTGAACAGGTTTGAAAGTAAGTATTTTAATACAGCAGCATTAATGGATGAAGCTTTTATTGAACTTATAGATAAAAAGGATTTTGCATATATTACTGTTAAGGAAATATGTGAAAGAGCTGGTGTTAATCGTTCTACTTTCTACTTGCATTATGAGACTATTGATGATTTGTTGCATGAAAGCCTTGAGTATGTAACTAAACAATTTGTTGATTATATGCCTGAAGATACAAAGACTTTTCTTGGTAAGTTAAATAGTTGTCCAATTGAAGAGTTAAATTTGATAAGCCCCAAGTATTTAATTCCTTATTTAACTTTTATAAAAGAACATAAGCGTATTTATAAAACTATGTTAAGTCATTCTTCTTTATTTCAAATGAAAAACGCTTATAAGGACTTATATAATCATATTTTTATACCAATATTAGATAGATTTGATATTGATGAGAAAAATCGTAAATTTATAGTCCGTTTCTATATCGATGGTTTAATGGGTATAGTTAACCTGTGGCTAGAAAATGATTGTAAAGATGATATTAATGATATTGTTTTAGCTATGCAATATTGTGTTAAAAGCCTTTAAATAGTGCTTGCACTTGTTTAGCGATGTGCTTAAAATAATGTGGTATGGAATTTAGAAAAATTATTAACGTGGCAGTTATTGCCCATGTAGATGCTGGTAAATCAACTTTGGTTGATGCTTTCTTAGCTCAATCTCATGTTTTCTCAGATCATGATGAAATCGTTGAACAAGTAATGGATTCAAATGATCTAGAAAGAGAAAGAGGTATCACTATTTATTCTAAGAACTGTTCTGTTAACTACAAGGATTATAAGATTAATATTGTAGATACACCAGGACATGCTGATTTCTCAAGTGAAGTAGAAAGAATTATCAAAACTGTTGATACTGTAATATTGTTAGTTGACTCATCTGAGGGTCCTATGCCTCAAACTCGTTTCGTGTTAAAGAAGTCTCTTGAGGCAAATCTTAGACCAATCCTATTAATTAATAAGATTGATAAAAAGGATCAACGTGCTCTTGAAGTAATTGATGAAGTGTATGACTTATTCTTAGACTTACAAGCCAATGATGATCAATTAGATTTCCCTATTCTTTATGGTATTGCCAAAGAGGGCATTGTTAGATATGAAATGGAAGATACAAATACTGATATCACTCCTTTATTTGAAACCATTGTAAAACATGTAGAGCCATATCCTAACAAGATGGATAAGCCACTTAAGATGCAAGTAAGTGCTCTTGCATATGATGACTATATCGGTAGAATTGGTATCGGTAGAGTATATGAGGGTGTTATCAAGGCTAATGAAACAGTTACTGTTTGTGATTGTGATATTAAAAAAGATAACAGAAAGATTGCCAACTTATATAACTATCAAGGTTTAAAAAGAGTTGCGATTAATGAAGCTCAATGTGGCGATATTGTTTTAATAAGTGGTATTGAAAACATTGAAATTGGTGATACTATTTGTGCCAATGGTGTAGTTGATCCTCTTCCTCAAATTGATATTGAAGAGCCTACTTTGTCTATGAACTTTATGGTTAACTCTTCACCTTTCCAAGGTAAATCTGGAAAGTATGTAACTAGTAGAAACATTAGAGAAAGACTTGAAAAAGAACTTGAAGTAAATGTTGGTTTAAAGGTTGAAGAAACTGATTCTACAGATACATTTAAGGTATCAGGTAGAGGTGAACTTCATTTATCAATCTTACTTGAAAATATGCGTAGAGAAAGCTATGAAATAGCTGTATCTAGGCCAGAGGTTATTTTTAAGACTATTGATCATGAACTATGTGAACCAATAGAAGAAGTAGTATGTTCAGTTCCAAATGATTATAGTGGTACGGTTATCAATTCTTTAAATCTTAGAAAAGGTGAAATGATTGATATTCAAGATGAGGGTTCTTATACAAAAGTAATTTATCATGTTCCAACAAGAGGTCTAATGGGCTTTAGAAGTGAATTTATTAACTCTACTAAGGGTGAGGGTGTTCTTGTTAGAAAGTTTATTGAATATAAGCCATTTAAGGGTGAAATTCCTGAGAGAACCAATGGTGCTATGATTTCTTGTGCTACTGGTAAGACTATGACTTATTCATTATGGAATCTACAAGAAAGAGGTACTTTATTTGTAGGCCCTGCTCAAGATGTATATGAGGGCCAAATCGTTGGTGTATCTAGTAAGATGCAAGATATGGAAGTAAATCCAACTGTTAATAAAAAGATGACAGCTGTTAGATCTACTGGTAATGATGAGGCTATGAAGCTTGTTCCTTATAAGCAATTTTCTTTAGAAGAAGCTCTTGAGTTTATTAATGATGATGAGCTTGTAGAGATTACTCCTGATGCGATTAGAATTAGAAAGAAGTATCTAACTAATCTTGATCGTAGAAGACATATGAGAGAAGTTAATAAAGGTTAATAGAAGAGATAGTGTAAAAACTATTTCTTTTTTTATGTTTTAGCTAAAGGTTAATAGGTTATTAACTTTTTGATAATAGGCAAAAAAAACATTTTTCGATATAATCTAGTTATAAGTAATAAAACGAAAGGAGAAATAATGAAAAAGTTAATTACTGTTTTGTTGATATCTTTATTGTTGTTTGGTTGTCAAAGTGATAAGTTTGACGCATCTTATACATTTAGTGATTTAACCATTAGTTATCCTTCTGATTTGAATTTAAAGGGTAAGGTTACAGCTACTTATAATGCGGAATTAGAAAATGATGATATATTCATTACTATAGAAAAGATTATCAATGATGATAATTATTCATTTGATGAATTGAAACAAAAGTTTGAGGAAACATATGACGCTATCTTTGAAAAAGTAGAAAAAGTAAAAGATAGTAGTAAATATGCAATATATACAAGTGATTTTATCACTGGCTTATATTATGATGATGATGCATATTATGTTCTTATTGCC
>CAVBAX010000105.1:0-5031 GCA_963593105.1 Candidatus Methanomethylophilaceae archaeon
AATTAAAAACAAAGCGATTGCTTTGTTTTTAAGTGTTATGTTTTGAAAGTTCTTTATAGTATTTTATAAATGTTTTTTCACTAGGTGAATAATTAGCTTCTTTTCTATATCTGTGTGATTGTTTATATAAAGAAGTAAAAATGTGGAATAATTAATCATAAAGAAAACGAGTATTTCTACTCGTTAACATGAGCTAAACCCATTTCGATTATTTTATAGACATGATCATCGTCTAATGAATAATAGATTGCTTGGCCATCTCTTCTTGATTTAATAAGATTTGATTGTTTAAGATTTTTAAGCTGATGGGAAATAGCTGATTGATTCATATTTAAATCATTAGCTATTTCGTTAACATTAGCTTCTTTTTGACTTAGTAACAATAATATTCTAATTCTAGTTGAATCGCCAAATACTTTAAATAGTTCAGCTAAATTATAAATAGCGTCCTCACTTATTTTTTTCATGTTTATAGCCTTTTAACATTTAATGCACGAATGGCGTTTAGGACACAAATTATCATGACACCAACATCTGCAAATATTGCAAGCCACATATTAGTAATGCCAAAGGCAGTTAGAATTAAACAAATAACTTTAACGCCAATCGCAAAAATAATGTTTTCATATACAATGCGCATACATTTTTTAGCTATCTTGATAGCTTTTACAATTTTTAAAGGATCATCATCCATTAAGACAATATCAGCAGCTTCAATTGCAGCATCTGAACCTAATGCACCCATGGCTACACCTACATCTGCTAAACTTAATACAGGGGCGTCGTTTATACCATCACCTACAAAGGCAAGAACTTCATTTTCGTTTTTAGATTCAATTAGTTGTTTTACCTTAGATACTTTATCTTGAGGGAGTAGTTTAGTATACACTTTATCAATCTTTAAATCATTTGCGACTTTTTGTCCAACATGGTTTTCATCACCTGTAAGCATTACCGTAAGTCTAATACCAATTTTCTTTAAATCCGCAATAGTTTGTTTACTTGTTGGTTTAATCACATCGCCAATATGAATATGACCTTTATAATCATTATCGATTGCTAGATGGACAATAGTTCCTTCATCATGACATTCAATCGTTTTAATATCATTGTCTTTCATTAGTTTTTCATTACCAATTAGACAAATCTTACCATCAATGATAGCTTTAATGCCTTCGCCTGGTATCTCTTTTATAGAGCTAACTCTAGATTTATCTAATGGTTTACCATATTCTTTAATAATTGATTTACCAATAGGATGAGTAGTAAATATTTCGCCATGTGCAGCATATTCTAATAATTCTTCTTTAGAGAAATGATTATTATGAATAGTGGTAACTTCAAATATACCCTTAGTCATTGTACCAGTCTTATCAAAAGCCACAATCTTTGTCTTAGATAGTTGTTCTAAGTAATTAGAACCTTTAATTAATATGCCAGCTGAAGAAGCACCACCGATTCCACCAAAGAAAGATAAAGGAATTGAAATAACAATGGCACAAGGGCAAGATACAACAAGGAATGTTAAAGCTCTAATTAACCAAGTAGAGAAGCAATAGCCTTGATTTAAGAATAGTCCTGATACAAGAGGTGGGATAATCGCCAAAGCTAGAGCACTATAACATACAATTGGCGTATAGTAATGAGCGAACTTTGAAATAAAGTTTTCCGACTTAGATTTAGCGCTAGTTGCGTTTTCAACAAGATCTAGAATTTTTGAAACAGTAGATTCACCAAACTCTTTTGTTGTTTTAATCTTGATAGGTGATTCCATATTGATACAACCTGAGATTACCTCATCATTAACATTTACATTTCTAGGCTTAGATTCACCAGTTAAAGCACTAGTATTCAATGAAGAAGAGCCTTCTGTGATAATGCCATCTAATGGAATTTTTTCGCCAACTACAACTGTAATAATTGAGCCAACTTCTACTTCATCAGGATCAACTTTAACAAGCTGTCCATCTTTTTCAATATTGGCATAGTCAGGTCTAATATCCATTAAAGTAGATATATTCTTTCTTGATTTACCAACAGCATAGCTTTGAAAAAGTTCACCGATTTGATAAAACAACATAACCGCAACTGCTTCATCATATTCGCCCAAGCCAACAGCACCAACAGTCGCAACAGCCATTAAAAAGTTTTCATCAAATACTTGTTTATTTTTAATACCATGAATCGCACCCTTTAACACGTCATAACCGACAATGAAATAGGGAATCATAAATAAAGCTAATTCAAGATATTGATTTTCAATATGTATGATTCTTAATACTATATAAAATATAGTGGCAACAATAATACGATATAAATTCTTTTTTTGTTTTTTATTCATATTTACTCCGATTTTTTATAAAATACTTATGAAGCGTTTAATTTGTATGGGTTGATCGCTTCTTTTTATTTCTTATAGAAAGATTTCACAATCATCCTCTACAGCTTTGCAATTTTTAAGCACATCTTGCATAACTGCAGTTATATCCGCACCATCTTCAAACTCAACAATCATCTTTAAGGTCATGAAGTTAACAGTGGCATCTTTTACACCTTTTGTGCCTTTAGCGGCTTCTTCCATCTTGTTTGCGCAATTTGCACAATCAACATCAATTTTGTAAGTTTTTTTCATATCTTCTCCTTAATAATTAATATATGAACCAATGTTCATATATTAATATACACTCTTATTTATATATGTCAACAACTTGCTATAATAAATAGGCGAGGTAAACATGAATATTATTGATTATATTAAATGGCGTGGTGATTTATCATTTAAAGTTAGCCCCTTCAATGAAGTGGATAATTTAGTGATAAGCCAAATGGCCTATACGAATTTTGATGAATACTTCAAACTTAAAGATTCATATAAAGTAAAAGAACTATCGCAATTGTTTTTTAAAGACCACAGTGATGAAGAAGTTAATGCATCTAAAAGCTTTGTAAAGTTAGCTCCCTTTGTCTTAAGACAAATGGCCAATAGCGTTAGATTTAAAGACTGTCTGATTCATGATTTTGTTTCTTTAATAGATGAAAATAGCTTTGAACAGTTTTGTTGTTTCCAAATAGATCTAGGTGATAAGACTACCTATATAGCCTTTAGAGGAACTGATGATACTATTGTTGGTTGGCATGAAGATTTTTGTATGACTTATAAAATCATTCCTGCTCAAATAGCCGCAAAAGAATATATGCATACTAAATTATCATCTAGAAGAAAATATCGAATTGGCGGTCACTCAAAGGGTGGGGCACTTGCGGTTTATGCGGCTATTAATGCGCCAAAACATGGTAAAAATATTATCGCTGTATATTCAAATGATGGACCTGGTCTTAATAAGAAATATTTAAGTGAACAAGAAAAAGAAAACTATCAGTTACTAAAAGATAAAATATTAAAAATAATGCCTGAGTTTGATTTGTTTGGTATCTTATTTTCTTCTACAAAAAATACCAAAATTATTAAATCTGATGGTTTTATGATTATGCAACATTCCGCAATGACTTGGCTTGTTGAAGGAACAAAATTTGTTGAAGGTGAATTATCTGAAGAATCAAAAATGATTAAACAAAGTTTTAAACAATTTATCAACAAATCAACTCATGATGAATGTGAAGAATTCACCAACGAACTATTTAAAGCTATTCAAACTGCTGGTGTTGAAACAGTATCTGATTTTTTAAATGGCGGTCTACCAATTTTTGTAAAAACACTTGCTTCTTTATCGAAGATGAATACAAAAAATAAAGCCTTTGCCACAAGCTTGATAGCTGTCTTTACCAAGGGTTATGGTAAAGGGGTTAATGAAAAAGTAAAAAATGTAACAGGTAGTATTTTTGAAACAGTATCATCAAAAAGTGAAGCTCTAATAGACTTAATCAATAAAAAAGATGATTAATCAACATAAAATAAATTCCTAGTCCAAGAGGATCTTTTGTCGTTATCAATAGCCATGCTGATTTAACTCAAAGTGTGGTTACTCCTATAACATAATGTGTTTTCCTATAACGCTTTTGTGGTATTAAAATATTAATATTTAAAGATTATCTATAAAGTGCTCGTATAACATTTTATTTAATTTCTTTATACGAGCCTTATCTATTTTGCATACTTCACGATCATATGTATATAGTCCGTTTACTTCTTCTTCTACATCACTAAGTTGAGTAAGAACAGAACCACATAATCCATTGTTTATTGAAGGAATTAACATTTTAAGATAGATATTTTCTAGCTTATCTGTTAGTTCTTTTTCATTATTGCTGTTTCCATAACCATAGTTGCCATTAGAATATTCATGATTTTCAATATGTCTTTTGATACCGCCATATTCACTTAAAAATAAGACTTGTCCCTTATTTTTGTTATGAAGCACTTTGTTTCTAAAATAAACATGATAAGAATTTATATCACTACTGCTAGTTTTATACCAACCAGAACATGTATCAAATGGTCTATAGATATCTACTTTTTTTAACTCTTTGTAGACTTTATTTGCACATTGTTGGCCCCAAGACTCGTTATAGATAGTCCAAGAGACAATACAAGGATGATTGTATAAATGATTAATAATGCCTTTACTATGTTCGATGAAGAAAGATAAACGTTTTTGGTCTATATTTTTATCATCTTTTTGATGAATAAAACCGATAGTTGGCAAAAGTATATTCTTTACAAAATTAACATCACCACTATTTACCATATCTTGCATTACCAACATGCCTAACTTATCACAATAATAATAGAAGATATCATCTTCGACTTTTATATGTTTTCTAAGCATATTAAAACCAAGTTCTTTCATTCTTAGAATATCTTTGTAGTATTCATCATTACTTTTTGGTAAATATATACCATCTATAAAATAGCCTTGATCTAAAACACCATTTAAATAGATTGGTCTATTATTTAAATAAAATAATTTAATGCCATTTCTTTCTTTGATTTTAAATTCTCTTATGGCTAGATAAGACTCAATCTTATCATTAGCGGTTTCAATATATAAAGGATAAAGCTTAGGATTATCA
>CAVBAX010000106.1:0-5021 GCA_963593105.1 Candidatus Methanomethylophilaceae archaeon
AATATTTTATCATTTAAAGCACATGTGTAAATAGTGAGAAAGATAAAAAAATAGATAAGTAATAATTCGTGTAATTTAATGTAATAATCATATAAATATTCATGTAATTTAATGTTAATTTATGGTTAAAAATCACATTATTTTACACCAATGCCTATATCAACTAAAAAAGATGCTCTATTATTCATACATTGAATATAAGAACATCTATCTTTTTACCATTCTATCAACATTAGTTTGCCATTACGCTTTAACAAATCAATCAGCCTTAGATAATCATCATCTACATTACCTATTACATTTACCCTATCATTTTTAGGATAACTACTTTTTAATATTTGTACCTCACCTGAATAACGTAAATAATTCTTATTATCAATAGTAATTGAACCCCTATTTCTTTCTATCATATTATTAGGCTCAATTACCTCACCCTTACTAGCATAAGTTCTAGACTCCTCTATCCTGATTAAACCACTTGGACTATCTACCCTATTAGTAAATACTCTATTTAATAAATAACTATATTCTTTATCTAATGTTACAGGAATCTTTATAACCTTAGAATTAATATAATCATTAATTAATTCTTCTTGTCTAACACTTATTCCATAATCACCAACCAATATAATATCGCTATTAAACCTAATATCTAAATCAAGATATTGCACATATGGTTTTAAATAACGATGCTCCTCAAGCGTTGGTAAACCCTCAAATAAAGGACCTCTATAGTCTTCATCACCCGCAATAAAACAACCAATTAAAACACCCTTTTCCCTTAATCTTTTATTCTTTTCATATAAATAATCACTATCAAGCCCAGTTTCAAGCCTTGGATAAAAATTATGAATAGCCATAACCCTTACATTATTACTTAATAATGTATCAACTATATCTTCATTTATTGTAGAAGCATTTAAACAAACAGTTGCACACTTTCCCACTTTTAACATCTCATCTATACTATAGCCATAGTCTAATCTAATCACATCTATACTTTGATCCTTTATAAAATCAACTAAAGATACATAACCTAATTGTTTAAGACCTTTTGGTGAAATATCAACTATAACCTTTTTATTAGAATCCTTTAAAGTCTTAAGTAAAGACTTAGCCCTAACAGTGAAAGTATCATTAAACTCTTCTTCAATATGAAAAGAAGTAAAATAAATATCGGCTCTTTCATCTACTTTAAAATTATCATTAAAATTTGATAAATAAACTGATCTTCCAAACATAAATCCCCTTTAAAAAAGGCGTGTATTACACGCCCTTAACTAATTAAGCTTGTTCAACATCCTCTACTTTAATAGCGGCATTAGTAATCACAAATCCCATTATATAAGAAATCACTAAACCAATTAAATAATAGATAAATGAAGAAGCACCATGAGGACCAGCAGTCATCATAATTGTTGCCAATAGTCCTGAAGAACCCCAAGCAGTAGCACCTACTTGCATTGCCATTACAAATGCTCCACCAAAGCCAGCACCTAGACCTGCAGTAATAAATGGCTTACCCATAGGAAGAGTTACACCATAGATAAGTGGCTCACCAATACCCAAAATACCAGCAGGAATAGCACCCTTAATTACACCCTCAAGACGATTATTGTTACACTTTTTAGCCTTAAAATAAATAGCTAAAGCAGCACCAACTTGACCTGCACCAGCCATCGCTAAAGCAGGATACAAAGTAACATAACCCATTTCAGCAAGTTGTACAGAATACAAAGCAACTAAACCATGATGCATACCAGTGGCAACCATTGGAAGGAATAAAGAAGAAGCCAAGAAACCTGCAATAATTCTAACAAACAAATTATCTGATAAACATACAGCTCCAACAATATTACAAATACCAGTAGAAATTAAACCAGTAACAGGCATAATCACAAAGATATAAGGAATTAAAGTAAGAATCATTGTAACAAGAGGAGTAAAGACAATATCAACACTCTCTGGCATCTTACTTCTAACAGCCTTTTCAATCTTAGCTAAACACCAAACACCAACAATAACAGCTAATACACCACCTCTACCTACTCTTAAAATTGAATCTAAAGGTTGAGTCTCATTATATAAACCAATAGTCTTAGCAATATTATCAATCCAAGACAAAGAAGTAGTCATACCAAGCATTCCACCAAGAATTGGTGTAGCACCAAACTTCTCAGCTGCTCTATATCCTGCCCAAGCAACCAAATAAGACAAGAAAGCTGAATTAATACATGCTAGAATATTCCAAATTATATATAAAACAGAATTTTCAGCATAATTTGGCCAAATTTGTGGAATTAAAGCATTTAAACCAGCACATAAACCAGCCGCAATAACACCAGGAATAAGTGGAATAAAAATTTCACCAACAGTCTTAAGACCATCCTTTAACTTATTATGCTTTTGATTAGACTTAACAGCTGCCTTATTAGTCTTCCAATCATTTTGTGTTGAAGTAACAGACTTATTAGCAGGAATACCCATACTAGCACAAACATCTGCACATTTTCTTACCTTACCAGGTCCAACAACAACCTCAACATAATTAGCCTTATCATGTACCACCCCTAGTACACCTTCAACCTTCTTCAAAGCATCAACATTAATCTTTGAATCATCCTTTACATCGATACGTAGTCTAGTAGCGCAATTTGTAGCAGCCTCTACATTACTTCTACCACCAACGCCATCTAGAATCAGTTTCACTAATTCTTCATTAGTCATAATAGAAAGTCCTCCTTTTCTTCTATTTAGACAAGCTTAGTGCCACCTTTACATGACCCTTAGCTTTTTCTAACAACACCTTAGACTCATCAATACTTCTACCAGTCAAAATAGAAGTAATAGCCAACTTACAATTACCACCTGCATCATTTAAATACCTTGTGGCAATTTGTTCACTAACACCAGTAGCATCCCTTACAATACCAATAGCTCTATTTTCTAGCTTTTCATTACTTGGCACTACATCAACCATTAAATTTGAATAAGCCTTACCAAGTCTTACCATAGAAGCTGTTGAAATCATATTTAAAATTAACTTTTGAGCAGTACCAGACTTAAGCCTTGTAGAACCCGTTAACACCTCTGGCCCACAATTTACCTCAATCTTGATATCAGCAAGCTCACCAATCTTAGAATTCTTATTACAAGCAATAGCACCAGTAACACAACCTAAACTATTTGCATACTTTAACCCCCCAATTACATAAGGAGTTCTACCTGATGCTGCTATACCTACTACAACATCCTTACTTGTAAGTTTTATATCTTTTAAGTCCTTTTCACCAACCTCAGGCTTATCTTCCATGCTTTCAGAAGGAATCCTTAAAGCACTATCTCCTCCAGCAATTAAACCAACCACAAGATCCTTACTAACTCCAAAGGTTGGTGGACACTCTGAAGCATCCAAGACTCCAAGTCTACCACTTGTTCCAGCACCCATATAAATTAAACGACCACCATTTTCAATTGCCTTAACTACTTCATCTACTAATAACGAAATATTATTAAGTTGACACTCAATAGCCCTTGGCACATTGTAGTCTTCTTTATTCATACAAGACACAATTTCTAAAGATGACATCTCATCTAAATTTAAAGTATCTGCATTTCTATTTTCTGTCCCTAAACTTTTTAAATTCACTTGTTTTCCCCTTCTCTAATTTCATTATTCCACTTTGAAACATAATGTCAATTACTATATATAAACTTGAAACAACGTTTCATGTAAACGCTAACATTTGGTATAATATCCACATGAACAACCCATTATTAAGAATAAGACAACTAAAAGAATTTGCACCAGATAGCCAAAAACAAGTACTAGACTATATACTATCCAACCCTGAAGAAGTAACAAAATTAACAATCAGACAATTAGCTGAAAAAACCTATTCATCACCTTCTTCAATTGTAAGAATATGTAGACAACTAGGCTTTGAAGGCTTTAGTGAACTAAAAAAAGATATCTTAATTGACTTAATAACACTTGAAAGTAATAATGAACAAAAAGAAGTAGAAAAAAACGATTCTCTAAAAGAAATAATTGATAAAGTAACCGAAATTAACATTAGATCCCTTCAAGAAAGTAAAAGCATTCTTGATGAAGAAACCTTATCTAAATGTATTGAACTATTAGCTAAAGCTAAAACCATTCTATGTTTTGGCATAGGCTCTAGCTATAATGTTGCCAAAGATGCCTACTTAAAGTTTTTAAGAATAAATAAACCCTGTGTAGTAAATGAAGACTTTCACTCACAAATTTTAATGGCCAAAAACGCCACTAAAGATGATGTGGCAATACTTATATCATATTCTGGTGAAACCAAAGAAAGTATTGATATTGTCGATATATGTAAACAAAAAGGCACACCAACTATCGCTATCACAAGGCTAAAAAACTCAGCTCTATCTAAAAAATGTGATTATGTATTATATGTATCCGCAACAGAACCACTATTTAGAAAAGGTGCAATGAGCTCAAGAATTGCTCAATTAAATATAATTGATATCTTATTTACTGGATTAATCAATAGAGAATACGATGACTCTATTAAACAATTAATTAATACTCAAATATTTAAAGAAAGATACATGTAAAGACTAGCGCCTCCACTTGAACTTTCACGCAGTTTATTCCGTAATAAGACAGGTTTAAAACCTTAGGCCTTTCTATCTTTAATTCAAATTAATTATGCATACTATCGATATTTTCCGATTCTTTTCGTTTCAAAAACATGTAGAAAAACAGATATAACAATCATTTATGAGATAATATAGCCATGAAAAGGAGGAAATATGGAATTAGAAATAAACATTGAAGATTTATTAAGAAAACGAAGAATTGAATCAGATCGTATAGAATTCAAAGCGGGTTTTAATCCCGATGAAATCTATCATACAATTTGTGCTTTCGCTAACGACTATAACAACGATGGTGGTGGCTATATCGTTATTGGCGTTGAAGAAGAAAAAGGAATCGCTAAGCGCCCTGTAAAAGGTATTCCTGAATATAT
>CAVBAX010000107.1:0-4962 GCA_963593105.1 Candidatus Methanomethylophilaceae archaeon
AGATATTAGATTAAATGAAATATGTCAAAACGTACATACTTCTCCTTCTTATTTATCTAAATATTTTAAACAAGAAACTGGAAATACGATATCTGAATATATCATGAAAGAAAGATGTAAAAAGGCGGCTGAACTTTTAAGAGAAACAAATTATTCCATTCAAGAAATAAGTTCTTTTGCTGGATATATGGATAATAACTATTTTGTCAAAGTCTTTAAGAAAATATATAAACAAACACCATCTGAATATCGAAAAAGAAGAAAGGATTAACCTTTCTTCTATTATTCACCAACAGGATTCTTTGTAAGCATGGTTTTTAAAAGCTTTGCACCATTTACCCTACCCATGTAAGTAGTCTTTTCGCCAATTCGTAGTATCTTTTTATTAGTCTTTGTATAAGGAGTCCAAGTAGTTAAACCATTTTTATTTGGATCACCATTTCTTACAAAGTTTAATAGATACTCATTCATTTCTTCACTTAGCTTATAATCCTTATCGCTCATTGGACGCCAACAATTGTCAAGAGTTCCAAACCAATACCATAAATCAGAACTATGCCATGCCCCTTCTAAGTCTCCTGGAAGTTGTCTATCAAAGAAATATGCATAGCCTTTATTGTTGTGTTTTTGAACTGTTAAACAAAAATCCTTTGCCATCTTATGAAGAAGTGGTGGAGCTATATCTTCACTATTTGAACCAATAATATATGGAATATCTAATAAGTTGCCATCTTCAATAGACTTATTTAAATCAGCAGTAATAATTTCCCCATCAATAACCGGAATTGCACTCATTGGATTTTCTTTTTTATGTTTTTCTTTTATAACATCTAGGGCTTCAAATAGTTTCTTAGGCTCAAGTTCTTTAAATTCTTCAACATCTTTGCATCCTGCTTCCATGATTACTTCATTCCAAAAATCATAATAATCGCTTGCTGGCTTACATGCTCCAAAGACACTACTTATACCACCACCTGAACTCATTATTGCGCCACTAACAAGACCTTTACTAAGTGGACTTACTACAAGCCTTTGTACAGACATGGCACCCGCAGATTGGCCCATGATAGTAACTTTGTTTTTATCGCCACCAAAGCTTTCAATATTATGATTAATCCACTTTAAAGCAGTTAATTGATCATACAAGCCATAATTACCAGTCTTGCCAAGTTCTTTTATACAGGCAAATCCAAGAGGACCTAAACGATAATTAATAGTTACACCAATCACACCACTTCTTGGCCATATAGGTCCATCAAAGTGTTTTTCATGACCACAACCACCTGTAAAACCACCACCATGGATATAAAATAATACTGGTAAGTTATCACCTTTTTTGGCATCTTTTGGTGTCCAAATATTTAGAAACAAACAATCTTCACTGTAAGTATAGCTTTCACCAATTCTGAATTCATTATAGTAAAACTTTTTAGCTTCTAGATTTTCTTCATTGATAAAGGTTCTAGGTTGTATACAACAATCACCATATTTATCGGCCTTATATACACCATCCCAATGTGTTACTTCTTTAGGATATTCAAATCTATTACTAGTCGCATATCTAATACCTTTATAAGCGACTACATCATCATATTGACAAGTGGTACCCTCTATTTTTCCACATGGTGTTTCAATTACTTTCATCGTTTACCTCCAATTTAAATATTCTATTTGCATTTTTATAACAAATCTTTTCATAAGCATCTTTACTTAATAGACCTCTTTGATATTTTTCATCAAGCCATTTACCAAGAGGAAATTCCATTTCTATATTTACCATATCAGTCGCAAAAAACAAACGATCTTGAAACTTTTCTAAAAAATTAAGGCCAAATTCTTCATCGCGCATAATAGCATTTCCACCACTATTTGCACTTAAATCACCATATAGATTTGGATACTTTTCAAATAAATAAGGAAGTCTACCGCCTGGTATTACCAATCCTTGACCCCAAGAGTTTCTGCCATCATTATCATTTGGCGCATCACCACTTATTTCAATCCAGAAACTTTGACTATGGCCAAGTAGTTTTAAATTAGGAAATTTTTTTAAAGTTTCTTCTAAAAGTGGAAGTCTAGGCTCATCAACAATCCCATAGCTTACACCAACACTTGGGGACATATGAAAGGTAATGGGCATATCAAGTTTTTCGGCACATTCAAATACTTTTTGAAGAAATGAAGAGTCAATTTTTTGATTAATCATTAACTCCCCAATTCCTATTGCACCATCTTTTTTATACTCACTTAGTCTATCATAGATACTATCTTGATCTTTATAGTCTAAATTAGCCATCCAAGCATAAGTATCAGGATAAAGTTCACATATTTTCTTATTGTCAGAATTTGAACCAAAAGGACCAGATTCTCCACTTGACATAAGCACAGCTTTTTTAATTCCTAAAGAATGCAAATGTTCTCTCATTTCTTCAGGACCTGATACATAAAATTTATCAGTTTTAATAGTTTGTATTCCAAGATGAAGATGTAAATCAATCTTGTTCATAACTATTTCTTATTGCCATGTTTAACAGCTAAATCAGCATACATCTTTTCAGTTGTTTCTTTATCAAGATTAAATATTAAACCGATACCAATTAGTTCAAGAACACATGTAATAACAGGAACCGCATTGACTAAATAATAGATATTATTGATAGTTTGAGCGCTTTGAACAACACCTGTACCTGAAACATAGCCAATTAAACCTAAAGAAGCAGCAGCACCAGTAGATGCGATAGTTGAACCAATCTTTCTTGAGAAAGTATACATTGAATACATACTACCATCACTTCTAAAATCATCTTTCCATTCACTATAATCCAAACAATCAGTAACAAATGCCCAAATAAGCATGGTGAAAGCAGTTTGACCAGCTAAAGACAAAATATAAATAGCAGTATATACATAAACACTTGGGAATTGAACAATTAGTTTTACCAAGCTTAACACTAAACAATAAGTACTAGCAGCTACAATTACTTTCTTTTTACCAAACTTTGAAACAAGCTTTGGAATAAGTGGGAAACAAATTAACATAATAGGTACTGAAGCTAAACTTGCAATAGTCATAACGCCAGTATTTTGGTAATATTCCTTATAGATATAGCTTGAAAGTTGACTATTGCCAGTGATATATAACATACTACCGATAGTAGCAACCATTACACCAATTAATGGTCTATTTTTAAACACATGTGATAATACTTTCTTGAATTCAAATTTTTCGCCTTTATTTTCAACATGAACTCTTTCAAGTGTTAACTTGTTTAATAAAAAGTAACAAAGCAAACTACATACACCAAAGATTATAGCTAATAAAGTAAATCTTTCAGGTATGATATTTGAATTAGAATCAAAACAAATAACTGGTACAAAAGATAAAGCGCCGATACCAACGAGCGTACCACCAATAGATCTAGCACGTGATAATTTACTACGATTAATTGGATCATCAGATACAACTGAAGACATAGCACCAAACGGCATTGAAGTACCTGTATATGACATACCATACAAAACATATACAAAGGCTACCCAAGCATGTAAGGCGATGCCACTAAATGAAACATTCATAAAACATAGGACACCAGATAAAGCTAGAGGAATTGCGAATAGTTTAATCCAAGGCTTAAACTTATCACTACCTTTTCCTAGCTTGAATCTATCGGGTAAAGAACCAATCATTGGGTCATTAATCGCATCCCAAAGTCTAGCTACTAAAAATAGACCAGCCATCCAAGTTGCTTCAATTCCTAGTACATATGTACAGAATGTTAAGAAATAAGCATCAACAAACAAATTGACGAAGCTACCAGCCATATCGCCAAAAACGTAACCAAGTTCGTCTTTCCAACTAAATGGACGAACATTTTTCTTTTCCATAATTATTCTCCTTTCATGGAATTGATTTTTCATTAAATAAATAATAAACGATATGAATTTGCAATAAAATTGCATTTTTAATATTAGATATTGCAAAAATTGTAATAAGTTATAAAATTAACTTATGAAAATGTCTGAAATAGCCAAACTTTATAATTTGCCACCTAATAAATTCACAATTTTACAAACTCAAGAAGAAAAAGATGCCTTCTTCAAAGACAATCCATTATCTGATGTTTTTTATCAAGAACTAGAAATGGATTCCGATTACGTTGATGCTCATCAAGACGTCAGTTTTTCTAAAGACTCTGTAAATCTACATTCTCATGAGTTTTATGAGCTATTATATTGTCGTACTGGTAATATTGAATATTTACTTGGAACCGAAAGATTTAAAGTTGGCAGTGGTGATGTCATAATTGTGCCACCTGGCGTATCTCATAGACCCATATTTCCTGAAAGACTAGAAGAACCATATCGAAGATATGTAATGTGGTTTTCTAAGAAAATGATAGAAGTAGTAAAAGATAAATGGCAAATTAATCCTTCTTTCTTTAGTAAGCCTACATTCTTGCATACTGTTTCAAGTCCTATGGAACAGGAAATAAAAGAACTGTTTTCTAGTAGCTGTTATGAAAATATTGACAGACAAATAGGTTGGCAAACTTCCATATTTGGTAAGGCATGTGAATTAATTTGTGTTCTTACCAGAACTCTAGATAATCCAACAAAAATCCCAAGTCCTGAACAAAAAGAATTAATTGATGAAATAGTTTTCTATATTGAAGAACATTTACAAGATAAAATCAGTTTGGAATTAATATCTAAACACTTTTATGTATCTGAGAGTACTGTATCAAAATTATTTAAAAGAAAGCTTGATATTAGTTTTTATCATCATGTAACTGCTAGAAGACTAGTTGCAGCTAAAAACCTAATTATAAAAAATGAACCAATTGATTCAATCTATAATAAAGTTGGATTTAGTGATTATTCAACATTCTTTAAAGCCTTTAAAAAAGAGTATGGTATATCACCTACTCAATTTAAAAAAATGTATGGAGACTAAAATTATAC
>CAVBAX010000108.1:0-4935 GCA_963593105.1 Candidatus Methanomethylophilaceae archaeon
ACATAGTGCTGTAGCCCTTGTTGCATCTAAGAAAGTGAATTCAAATAATAAAAAAGTAATCTTATCAACTGCTTCCCCTTTTAAATTTTCTAAAGATGTTTATAAGTGTTTAACTGAAGAAGAAATTAATGATGATTTAAAAGCTATCGAAATATTAGAAAATTATACAAAATTAAAAGCACCAAAAAGTTTAAGTGTTTTAAAAAACTTAGAAGTTAGATTTAAAGAAGTAATTGATTCAAAAGATAAAAAGTATCTAATTGATAAGCTAGGAGAAAAAGATGTTTAAGTATAAAGTACCTGCAACCAGTGCAAATCTTGGAATTGGTTTTGATTGTCTTGGAATCGCCTTAAGTATTTATGATTATTTTGAAATTGAGGAAAGCGATAAATTTGTTTTAGAAGGCTTTATCGATAATAATCCAAAAGATAATCTTTTTATAGAAGCATATAAGAAAACCTGTAAAGTAAAAAAAGATAAAATCATTCCTTTAAAAGTAAAGTTAAAAGCGAATGTACCTGTAAGTAGAGGTCTAGGATCTAGTAGTTGCATGATAGTTGGTGGTATATATGCATATAACTTGTTACACAATAATTGTTTATCAAAAGAAGAAATGTTAAAGATAGCTACTTCAATTGAAGGACACCCAGATAATGTGGCGCCATGTATTTATGGTGGATTATGTGTAAGTAGCGATAATAAAACAACATTGTTGAAAGTATCGAATAAATGGCACTTCGGTGTATGGATTCCGCCATACAAAGTAAAGACTAGTGAAGCAAGAAAAGTTCTTCCAGAAAGTCTTAAAATAAGTGATGTGACCTCAAATATCGCTAATGCTTTAAAGGGTATAAATGCTTTAGAAACTTTTGATTTAAATAATATAAATTGTCTATGTAAAGATAAGATACATGAGCCTTATCGTAAACTATTAATCAAAGATTTTAAAAAATATGAAAAAATAGCTTATAAAGCAGGTGCTAAAGCATTTCTAATATCAGGTTCAGGTAGTACTTGTTTATCAATTTCCGATAAAGATTTAACGATTGATAAAAATATCAACTATCAAAATGTCAAAATTGACACAAAGGGGATAAGATGTCTTTAGAATATTTAATTGTCAATAAAGAACTATTACCTAAATGTTTTGAAAAGGTAGTAGAAGCCAAACAACTTTTAAACAATACCGATTCTAATATTTCAAGCATTTGTAAGAAATGTGGCATATCAAGAAGTACTTTTTATAAGTATCAAGATAAGGTCTTCCCTTATAAACAAGAAAACAAAGAAAGAAAATTAGTTTTATCTTTAACGCTTTTCCATAAAACTGGTGCTTTATCTAAAGTGTGCGACGCCCTTTCTAAACAAAATGTATCAATCATTACCATATCTCAATCAGTTCCTTTAAAAGGAATTGCTCCCGTCATGGTTAGCTTAGATATTACTAATTTAGAAAAAACTATTGATGAATTTAAAAATGATTTAAAACAAATTGATGAAATAAAGGATTTAAGAGTAATATCATATGAATAATTGCGTATTTATTGAAAAGTACGCAATTTTTATTTGGATAAAAAGGGATACTATAAAGATATGGAAAATAAAGAAAGTCTTAAAGAATTTATTAAATTTAATATCGTATCTTTTTCAGTAACTTTACTACAACTTTTATTAGCGAACTTGTTACCTTATCTATTTGATGGTTATTTAGTTAAAATACCAACTCTATTAAATAATATCTTTTATAGTGACAATATTCCAACAAAGTATATAGTTGATAGTTATGTAACCTATGCCTATTTATTACCATTTTTATTATCTAATCTATTGGCTAATATCTATGCCTATTTTGTGAATATGAAAGCTACTTTTAAAGGCAAAGGCAAAAAAGGCGGTTTTATAGCCTATGTTGTAATTTTGTTAACATTAATATTATTTTCTACTTGGCTACAAGGTTTAATAGTAGGTACTCTATATTCTACAAAATTTGTAAATGTTTCAAGAACAATAGCTTCTCTTGCAGCAGGTACAGTTCAAATGTTAATATTGTTTCCACTTGAAAAATATGTATTGTTTAAATAAAGAAAAAAGCCCATTTGGGCTAAATTCTATTTCTTTATAACTTTTGATAAGAATGCTTTAGTTCGTTCATTCTTTGGATGATCAAAGATATCTTCAGGACTTCCTTCTTCAGCAATCACACCTTGATCCATGAATAACACTCTATTTGATACATGTCTTGCGAAGCCCATTTCATGAGTTACCACAATCATAGTCATGCCTTCTTTAGCAAGTTCACGCATTACGCTTAATACTTCGCCCACCATCTCAGGATCTAGAGCGCTAGTTGGTTCATCAAATAATAATACTTCAGGCTTCATTGCTAAGGCACGCGCAATGGCAACTCTTTGTTTCATACCACCCGATAATTGTTCAGGTTTAGCATTAATGTATGGTGCCATTCCTACTTTTTGTAGATATTTAAGCGCTTCTTGTTTAGCTTCATCTTTAGTCTTTTTTAAAACTAAAGTTTGGCCAATAATGCAATTATCAAGTACTGTCATATTATTAAACAAATTAAACGATTGAAAACACATGCCAACTTGACTTCTATAAAAATCGGTTTTATAGCCTTTAGAAAGAATTGATTCGCCATGATACAAGATATCACCAGAAGTAGGTGTTTCAAGTAAATTGATGCATCTTAACATTGTAGATTTACCAGAACCAGAAGCGCCAATAATGCAAGTCACATCACCTTTATTTACTTTAAAGTCAATATCTTTTAATACAACATGAGCTCCAAAAGCTTTTGATAAGTGTTTAATTTCTATAATAGGTTCCATTACTTATTACCTTCCTTATGATGCTCATCAAAATTGCTTCCCTTAAGTGGTGAATTTAAAGTACCAGCAGTAGGTGCTAATTTATCAACACTCGCCAACTTGTAAGAGGCAGAAGTAGCTAATGTCTTTTCCCATCTTCTAAAAATAAATGAAGCAAGTAATGTTGCGGTCAAATAGCCAATCATTTCTATAACTGCACTTGGAAAATACATATAAGTAGCACCTGTTACTGCACGATGAGCCGCAAAGAATTCCGAGAAAGAAATAATAAACATTACTGATGTATCCTTTACATTGATAATATAGTTGTTACCAATTTGAGGAAGTATATTCCTTAATACTTGTGGAAGTATTACATGAAGCATTGTTTGCCAATGATTCATACCAATAGCTTTAGCGCCTTCAGTTTGTCCTTTATCGATTGATAAGATGCCGCCTCTTACAGTTTCCGCCATGTAAGCACCCGTGTTGATTGATACAACCAGAATCGCACAAGTCCATACACCAGACCACTTTGTAGCACCGTTTGTGATATATGGTAAACCATAATAGAAGAAAACCGCTTGTAGCACCATAGGTGTGCCTCTAAAGAATTCTACATAAATTCTAATGATAGCTCTAAGTAGTTTTAAGAAAAATCTCTTAAACCCATTATCTCTTTTTGTATAAGGAATGGTTTGTAATATGCCACATAAGAAACCAATCAAACAACCAATTATTGTTCCTACACAAGCAAGAATCAAAGTGTTCCTCATACCAGCTAGATATGAGGAACTATATCTTGTCCAAGCTTTTGCGATATCTTGGAATAACATTAATTATTCTCCAAGAGGTTGTACAGCGATAGCTTCATCCATTAAAGCATTAAAGTCTTCAACAGTCATTGTGCTTAAAACAGAATCAATTGCTTCTTTTAATACGGTATTACCTTTTCTTACAGAAACACCGATATTAACATTTTCAGCTCTTTCTTCATCACTGAATTGGAAATCACCATCAGTACCTGTAAAATCAAGAACCATTAAATCATCATAAGCAACAGTTGCACCAGTAGCAGTTGGTAAATCAGTAACAACAAAGTCAACAGTACCAGATTCAACAGCCATAATCATTGCAGGAGCAGATTCACTAGCTGTAGCGATTGTAGCGCCTTCCATTTGAGGTAAACATTCAGAATACCAAATTGTTGCAGATTGAGCAGTACCAGTATAACCAGCAAAATCATTAATTGAAGTAGCATTAGCTAAAGGTGAATCTTTCTTTACAAGGATTGCGAATGATGCATAGTAGTAAGGACCTGCAAAATCAACTTGTTGACTTCTTTCAGCAGTCATTGATTGACCTGCAATTACCGCATCAATTACACCAGTTTGTACACTTGGAACAAGTGAATCCCAATCAGATCTGACAACTTCTAGTTCCCAACCATTAGCTTCACAAATCTTTTTAGCAATCATTACATCATAACCATTAGCATAGTCGCTTGTATCTTTAATTGGAACAGCGCCATTAGAATCATCAGTTTGAGTCCAGTTATATGGTGCATATGCACATTCCATAGCGATAGTTAAAACACCATCCTCAACACCACTTTCTACAGTTGTAGTGTCTTGTGTTTCACTTTCAGTCGTAGTTGAAGATGAGTTTGATGATGAACAAGCAGAGATTGCTAAAAACATCATAAACACAAGTAATACATTAATTAATCTTTTCATTTATATATCCTCCCTAGAATTGATTAAATAAAAATCGTATGAGCTACCACACATACGACAATCTAATATCGGACATATAATAGCGCCTCTTCTTACGAAGGAGTGAAATAGGTATTTCCTATATCCCCACAAATTAAATATGCCTATCTAACTTGTTCGGCGACGGTTGCCTTTCACCAAGATCATCAGATGCCTCTTCACTTAGCTACTATTCTTCGTCGCTACCTCTATACATAGATTTTTACATGAATGATTATCGCATATTGAAAAAATATGTCAACACTTTTTCAGAAAATTTTTCAAATATTTTTTTCTTCCTAAACAAATAAAAAACCCTCATTTCTGAGGGTTAATTACCCGGCAACGTGCTTGA
>CAVBAX010000109.1:0-4890 GCA_963593105.1 Candidatus Methanomethylophilaceae archaeon
AGTATCAGCTGCACCAATGGCTGCTGCAACTTTAGAAGCACCACCACCTACAACCACAACATCATAAGTTAGTTTTCTTTCCATATTGTCTCCTTTTTCACAAATTCATAATAAAAGACAAATGGCATTTTGTAAAATAGACACTTTTCATAATAATTATAGATAGTATCTATAGTTATAGTGTTTAAAAGCTACTATAACAGTAGCTTTTTTAAAAACCATTATTCTTAATAATCTCTTTATAACGATAATAACTCATTTTAGGTGGACGGTGTAAATCACCAGATCCATCATTAAATCTTTCAACATAGATAAAACCATATCGTTTAGCCATTTCACCCGTACCAGCTGAAACAACATCTAGTGGTCCCCACCATAAATATCCTAATACCTTGCAACCATCTTTAATAGCTTCAGATACTTGTTTTAAATGTTCTTCTAAATATTTGATTCTTTCTGTGTCTTGTATCATTTGGCCATCAACTTCTTTTTCATCTAGGCCAACACCATTTTCCACAATAAACAAAGGAAGATTATAACGATCAGTTAGTTCGTTTAAAACATATCTTAAACCCTTTGGATCAATAGGCCAACACCATGGCGATGGCGTTGTTTCCTTTAGATAAGGATTAATAGCTCCATTAGCACCACTAGTTAAACAACCGGCACCATTGTCAACCTTCATATCTGATTTATAAGCACTAGAACGATAATAGCTCATACCAAGATAGTCAATACTGGTGGATTTTAGAATATCTAGATCATCTTTTTCCATATGCGGAGCACAATCATTTTCTTTCCATATACGGTAAATATAAGAAGGATACTTTCCTCTTACCATCACATCAGTGAATAATAATGTTTGCCTTTTAGCTTGTAAAGCTCCAAATACATCATCCGGATTACAACTATAAGGATATGTCGCAACAGGAGAAGTGGTAATCATACCTCCACACTTACCATCAGGCACCAATTCATGACAAGCTTTAACTGCTAAAGCAGAAGCAATTAAGATGTGATGGGCCGCTTGATAAGTATCAGCTAAAGTATAATTACTTGCCATATCAGGCGCATTTTCATCATAACTACTTGGAAGAAAACCACCTGATGCAAATGGCATTTTATAAATCATATTGATTTCATTAAAAGTTAACCAATATTTAACTTTGTCTTTATATCTCTCCATTACGGTGCGGGCATATTTTTCAAAGAATTTAATTAATTTACGATTACGCCAACCACCATATTCAGTCAATAAATATAATGGTGTTTCATAATGTGATAATGTCACAACCGGTTGCATACCTAATTCAATCATCGTTGAGAATAAATCATCATAGTATGCTAAACCTTTTTCATTTGGTTTTTCTTCATCACCTTTAGGAAATATTCTTGCCCAACTTATAGAGGTTCTAAAAGCCTTAAAACCCATACCAGCCATTAGAGTTAAATCATCTTTATAGCGATGATAGAAATCAATTCCTTCGTGTGATAGATATTTTTTATCAGGCTTTAAAGCCATTTCGTATTTTTGGGTTTCTTTATTATATTTGATACCAGGATTTCTAGCATCTAGTCCAATACCAACCATAACATCAGTACAATTTGGAAGTTTGCCATCACTAAGCCAGGCACCTTCGGATTGATTAGCTGCTATAGCTCCACCCCATAAGAATCCTTCAGGAAAATTATAAGTATTTGTCATTGTTTAGCCTTTATGATTTGGATTATCCAATGTATCTTGACTATCTTCTAGTTTTAAGAACATACAAATTGTAAATGTAATAACAAAACTTAAAGCAAGTGTTATTAAAGCCTTAATAAAGTTAGATGGATCTTCACCAATAAATACCGGAAGAGTTGCTAGTCCTGGGCTACCAAAAGAGTAACGAACAAGTCCCGATAGGCCAGCAAACAATCCAGCAACACCACCGCCTACCATAACAGCAAATAGTACTTTCTTAAAACGAAGTGTAATACCATACATCGCTGGTTCAGTAATACCCATTAAAGCGGTAAAACCAGTAGATAAGGCAGTTTGTTTAGTTGAAGGTTCTTTAGCTTTAATCGCAACAGCTAAACTAGCTGCACCTTGAGCGATATTAGAAGCCAACATACCTGGACCATATATAGTTTCAAATCCTTGAGCAGCAAGTTGAGAAGTGGCGATTGGTAACAAACCATTGTTTAAACCAAACATAACTAGTACTGGAGTGAAGATACCCATTAAAGTAGGAATAGCCCATGGAGCAGAAGAATCAATAAATGAAACAAAAGCCGCAATACCATCACCAATATAAGCACCAATTGGGCCTAATACACATAAAGATAATGGAATCATCACTAGCATTACAATCAAAGGTCTAAAGATAAATTTAATAACTTCAGGTAATATCTTATTAGCAAAACGCTCAACATAACTCGCAACAAAAACAATTAATACAATCGGAATTACGGTTGAAGAATAACTTACCAAACGTACAGGCAAGCCAGCAAACTTCACCACTTCACCAGCACTTACCATATCCTTAAAATTTGGATGCAACAAAATGCCTGCAAGCATCATCGCAAGGCCTGAACTCATTTTGAAAATCTTAGCTGAAGATGCAGCCAACATAAATGGCATAAAGTAGAATGCTGCATCAGAAGCGAAATTCAAAATTGCGTATGTTTGACCATTAACATCAATTAAATTAGCGACCTTTAAAATAGCAAGTACAGCCTTAACCATACCAGCAGCAGTAATAGCTGGGATAATTGGTGTGAAAATACCAGTGATAATCGCTAAAAACTTAGCCCAAGGTGAGCGATCATCTTTAGCTGTTTCATCATTTTTCACACCAGTATCAACAACATCTTGAATAGCTTGATAAGCTTCATTTACATTTGGTCCAATAACAACTTGATATTGTCCACTTGATTCAAGTGTTTTTAAAACGCCATCCATTTTAGATAGTCTAGCCTCATCAACTTTGTTTCTATCTTTTAATTCAAAACGTAGACGAGTAGCACAATGAGTTACAACTTTAATATTATCTTTGCCGCCAACCGCATCTAATACATTTAATCCAACTTTTCTGTAATCCATCCCTAAATTTCTCCTTTAGCAATTTAATAGAATCTTGATTCTTTACTACAAATTTGTTAACTAAAGTATAGCTTTAAGAAAAGTAAAACAGCAATATGAAAGCGTTTCCAGTTTAGAAACACTTTTAATTTAAAAAATGGACATTAGTCCATCATTTATACTTATTCCAATAACATCCAGCAATTAATTCAGCTGTTATTTCCATACATATATTAGAACTCGCAATATCATTGCCAGTCTTACAATTCAATATTACATCCACGCCTTCTGTCCTTCTTAAAGCAGGATTGGTAGTAATCATCCAAACTTTTGATTCATTACTTTGAATTGGAATTTCGCCAGCTGAAAACAAAGCTCTATAGTATTCTCCAGAAGTAGAAAATATAACAAACAATCTTCCTGGCTTTTTTTCATTTAAAACTCTTATTTGCCCTTTTAAGCCAGTAACTGCCGATATATTATTTTTAGGAATATGTAAATTATTATGAAGAATTGAAGCACTATTGCCTGATTGCATATTGCCCATTAAAATCACTTCATGATAATCATGGATATCTTTTACAAGATCTTCAACTTGTTTCAAAAAAGAAGGTGTCTTCAACAAAGAAAGATTGCCTTCAAGTTTATTTAAATAACAATTCATCCAAGATATTTGATTATCAGATGTAACACCTTCTAGATTGTATTTTAAGCCTTGATCTGGTGTATATTGATTTAGCTCAGCTCTAAAATCATAAAAATCATCATAACCTAAATTCTTACAAAATCGACTTATACTAGGTTTGGATACATTACATAATTTAGCGAGTGATGATGAAGAAGAATTCTTGATTGAATCAGCTTTATTAACTAAAGTATGAGCAATTTGATAATTAATAGAATCTTTATCTTCCTCTTGTAGAACTCCCCATAAGCGAATCAATAAACGGTTCATAATTACCTCCCAATCTATTAGTAGTATAACATATGCAAAAAAGGCCTTGGTAAATCCAAGACCTTATAACTTTATTTCTTTTCTTTAACAATCAAATCAAGAGCGTCTAATTGTTCTTGATCAACACCACCTGGAGCATCAGCCATTAAATCATATGCAGTAGCAGTCTTTGGGAAGGCAACAACATCTTTTATGTTTTCGGTTCCACATAAAATCATGATAAGTCTTTCAAGACCTATACCACAACCACACTCTGGTGGCATACCATAATCAAAGGCATCTAGGAAAAAACCAAATCTTTCTTTAGCTTGTTGTTTACTCAAGCCAAGAGCTGCAAATACTTTAGCTTGAACATCTTGATCATGAATTCTAATGGCCCCACTTGAAAGTTCATAGCCATTTAAAACAAGATCATAAGCTCTAGAGAAACAATTACCCTTATCATTTTCTAGCTTATCAATATCTTCTTCTCTTGGTGAAGAGAATGGATTTGATGCAGCTTCATATCTATTTCTTTCATCACTCCATTCATACATTGGAAATTCTGTAATCCAAGCAAATTCAAATTTATTTTCATCAATTAGATTTAACTCTTTACCTAGTTTACATCTTAGCGCACCTAAAGAAACATCAGCGATTGCCTTTTTATCAGCGACAAATAATAATGTATCACCATCTTTTAAAGAGAATTCTTTTATTAATAAAGACTTTTCATCTTCACTTAAGAATTTAGCGATACCACTAGTAAATTCATTGTTTTCAAGTTTAACAGTGGCAACACCCTTAGCCTTATAAATCTTTACAAATTCTGAGAACTTGTCCATGTCTTTTCTAGAGAAAGAATGATTTTCTACACAAATCGCCTTGA
>CAVBAX010000110.1:0-391 GCA_963593105.1 Candidatus Methanomethylophilaceae archaeon
ATATCTAATGGCTAAGAAAATTAAAAAGAAAATATCCGCTTTAAATATAGCTTCTTATGGCAGTGCGATATTAGCTCATATAGCTGTTATTGTGCTAGTTATTTTAGCTAATGGTTATTTTAATTTAAGCTTAAAGATTGCGATTTCTATTTTAGTACTGGTGATTTGCTTACTTGCGATTATTGATATTTTAATGGTTTATGGTGTTAACTTTAAGGATTTAACCACTAGGATTACTACTATTGTTTTATCTTTGATGTTGATTGTTGTGGGCTTTGGTGGAGGCTATTATGTTTCTAAGATTAACAAAGCCGTAAATAATGCGACTGAAAATACTGATGTCGAACAATATGAGACTTTAAGTGGTGTATTTACTTACTATAAGGGAACT
>CAVBAX010000110.1:401-4841 GCA_963593105.1 Candidatus Methanomethylophilaceae archaeon
GTTCAAGCGTATGGTGATATCTAATGGCTAAGAAAATTAAAAAGAAAATTTCCGCTTTAAATATAGGTGCATATGTTAGCACAATAGTTGCTCATATCGCAATAATTGTGCTTGTAATTTTAGCTGGTGGTTACTTTAATTTAAGTATCAAGGTTGCTATTAGCATTTTGATATTAATTGTTTCTCTGCTTGCGATAATTGATATCTTGCTAGCATATGGTGTTAATTTTAAAGATTTAAACTCTAAAATAATATCTATTGTTTTATCAGTAATGTTGATTGTTGTTGGTTTTGGTGGAGGCTATTATGTTGCTAAGGTTAACAAAGCTGTAAATAACGCGACTGAAAATACAGATGTCGAACAATATGAGACTTTAAGTGGTGTATTTACTTACTATAAGGGAACTAGCGAATATACTTCTTTAGATGATTTAAAGAATGTATCTAACTTAAAAGTAGGTGTTATTTATGATGATGGTGCAGGTGTAGGTACTATTGCTCAAAATCTATTGAGTGAAAATGGTATTGATGCTGCAATTTCTACATACTATAGTGCAGAAGAATTATTAGGTGCCTTACTTGGTAATACCGATAAGATTGATGTTGCAGTTTTCCCTTCTTCATATAGACAAAGATGGTTAGCTGATGAAGAAGTAGATTATAGCCAATATCTTGATAATATGACTGATTTCTATTCTTTTGAGGAAAAGGTAAAGACTGGTGAGAATGAAAACGCAAATAAGACTTTATATACTGAACCATTTAATATCTTATTAATCGGTTTTGCCCCAGAAGATGAGGCTATGACTACTGGTTTAGCAGATACAATCATTGTTGCGACTGTTAATCCTCAAACTTTTACAGTAACTTTAACTTCTGTTGCAAGAGATACATATACAAAACTAGCTTGTGTTCCTGATGCTGAAAGACAAAAGATTAACGCAGCTAGAGGTTATAGTAGACAATGTCTAATGGATACAGTAGGTAACTTACTTGATATTGATATTGATTACTATATGGAAGTTAATTTCCTTGGTGTAGTTGAAATAGTTGATGCGATAGGTGGAATTGTAGTTAATAATCCAGTAGAATTTGTTGGTCAAACTGCTTCTGGTATAAGAGGCGAATATACTGTTTTAGTGCCAGCTGGTGAAAATGTTGTGTGTGATGGTGAAATGGCTCTAGCTTTTGCCAGAGAAAGACATGCAATGCCAAATGGTGACTTTGATAGACAACAACATCAACAAGAAGTAATTGCCCGTATTGCGGAAAAACTTCTTAGTATGAAGGATGTTAATCAAGCTTTAAAGGTAATGGAAGCTGCTGGAAATAATTTCACTACAAACTTAAGTTTGAATCAATTAACAGGTATCTTTAACTATATTATTAATCATACAAATACAACAGGTATGTCTGCATTTAATATGATTGATATTAGAAACATGCGTGTTACTGGTTATTCTTCTTGGTACTATAGCTATATCATGATGCTTCCTCAATGGATTTATAAGTTATATGAGGGTTCTATTGCTGAAGCACAAGAGGAAATCAAGGATACAATGAATGAATATGAAATAACTGAAATTAAACAAGAAAGTTATATGAAATTCTTTGTTGAATATCCTTATAGTAGAGGCCAATTATATAGTGAATACTTCGCTGAAGAACAAGTTCATGAAGAGATGCCTGCATACTATCCATTATTAAGAGGAAAAACTTATGAAACAGCTCTTGCCCTTGCGGCAGAACAGGGTATTACACTTGAGGTTACATGGATTACTCCAGATGATCCAAGTTATGATGCAAGTTCAGATGGCTATGTAGTATCTCAATATCCTTCTCAAGGTGCTTTGGTTTCTAGTTATCCAACAGGTCAAATTACGGTAATGGGAAGCAATGATCCAAATTATGTTCCTGAATATACTGTTGAAGGTTGCAATGATGAGGCAAGTTGCATTGCGTTTGCGAATAGTAAGGGTATTTCTTACTCATATGAATCAAAGACCGACACAGAAGGAAAATATAATGATGGCGATTTTGCGGGAGCAAGTGTAAGTAATGGTGATAAGATTAAGAAAACTGATACATTAATTATTTATAGATGGGCAAAGATTGAGACTGTAACAATTCCTTCATATAGTGGTCAAACGGCTGATAAATATAAGGAAGATTTAGAAAAACTAGGATTAAACGTTACTGTGGTATTAACAACCGATGGTGCAACAAGCGAAAACAACGGCACTGTCGCAAGTGTAAATCCATCGGTAGGAACATCAATTAATAAAGGAAGCAGTGTAACAATATATAGTTATCACAATCATACTTGGGATGATGGTACGGTTACGACGCAAGCGGAATGCAATAAAGATGGTGTAAAAACTTACACATGTACATCTTGTGGCGAAAAGAAAACTGAGGCAATTCAAGCTGATACAAATGCCTGTTCAACAGATGAAAATAAAGATACTGGCCAAAGCTCAAACACTGAAAATAAAGAACCCGAAACACCAGTAGAAAGCCCTGCCAGCTAGTAAGTCAATTGTTATAATAAACTCGTTGCTAGTCAACGAGTTTTATATTAGGAGAGAAATGAAAAAAATATTAATTATATTAATTGTGATAATGTTATTTGGTTGTGGCGTTAATTCAAATGTTGAGGAAACCGATGACACTACAACAAGTGAACCAACAGAAGAAATAGTTAATGTATATAACTATGATAATTTGCCATATGAGCCATTAAAGGAATATAGCGAGTCTTTTGATAAGAATAGTGCTTGGACATTTGATGGTGATGGTACATATGATAGCCAATTAAATAAGAAAACTATTCATATTAATAGTGGCGAAGTATCTTTAAATAGTGCTTCTATAATGCTTAAGAGTGGCAATCATACTTTATCTTTCTCTAGTAATGTAGGTGGTAGTGTTAAAGTATATTCAAATGATGGAATATATTTAGATACCATGTTTGATCCGGGTTTAGTTTCTTTATCATTCAGTTTAGATGAAACCAATTATGAGAGTGTAATTTCTTTTACTTTTAGTGGTGATAATAGTGATGTTGTTATTGATGGTTTGAGAATTGATTCTGATAATAAGAAATATGGTGTTTTAACAAATCAAGTTACTTATTTAGATAACTTAGAAAAACAAGTGGTGTTTAAAAATAACCCGGGAAATTATTTTGGTGTATATAATTCAAATGATGAACTAGTCTATGTAGGCGACATATCGCAAGCTATTTTTGAAAATGATACAAATGAATGGTTATATAAGGGTTTCTTTGGCGATTTAAAGGATAGTGGGTCTTATTATATAAAGAGTGAACTTGGTTGTTACTCTAGTGTATTTACTATAAGTAATGCTTATGAATCTTTATTAAGTGATGCTTTAAATGCGATATATGTACAACGCTGTGGATTTAATACCCAAGGCATATTAGGTCATCCTGCATGTCATACTAGTGATAGTAAAGTATATACAACACTTAGTGAAACTTATATTGATACTAGTGGTGGTTGGCATGATGCTGGTGATTATGGCAAATATACAATTGTTGAAAATAAGGTAATTGCTGATTTGTTATTTTCTTATATGTATGGAAAAAACAATAATTCTGCATTAATTGATGAAATTGAGTTTGGTTTGAACTATATTCTTAAGTTACAAAAAAGTGATGGTTCCATCTATAACAAGGTAGTAAGTGAAAGTTTTGCGGATTTTATATCGCCTGAATTAGATGATCAACAAACTTATTTGTTATGGGCTTGGACTTCATGTACGGCTTCTTTTGCGGGTATTACAGGACTAGCTTATGAAGCTTTTAGGGGTTCGAACCCTGAGCTTGCTAATAAATGTTTAGATGCATTTAATAAGGCTATTGTTTATCTAGTTAATAATCAAAGTCCAAGTAATGAAGTTAATCCAGACGAATTTAATGTGGGCACTTATTATGTAGAAAATGAAAGCGATGAGCGTTTGTTTGCGTATGCGATGGCTTATAAATTAACTAAAGAAGATAAATATAAGGACTTATGTATAGATTTAATTAATAATGGCATCGATACTGATGATAGAGTAGCTAATTGTAGGGTATATGCTTATACCATTTTATTAGATAGTCTTGAATATAATAGCGATTTCTATAATACGGTTAAAGACAAATTAAAGAGTGAGTGTGATTCGATTTGTGATGGATCAGCTAATAATGTATATGCATATCCGTTTTCGAGTTATATGTGGGGTTCTAATGCTCATGTAAGTGAAGCCATTAATGAATTACTACTTGGTAGTAGATATTTAAAAGACGAAAGATATGTAACTAAGGCTAGCGAGATGATTAATTATATCCTCGGTTTAAATACTTTGGATATGTCTTTTATATGGGGATATGGTAATTCTTATCCTAGTAGTATTCATTCTCGTCTTGCTTATTCA
>CAVBAX010000111.1:0-4826 GCA_963593105.1 Candidatus Methanomethylophilaceae archaeon
ATTGGAAAAATGACACTTTAATGTTTTATTATAAATAAGAGGGAATAAAAATGTTAAAGAGAAAAATTGAAGAAAAAATCATTGATTGGATAAAAAATGATAACAAGGCTTTGCTTATAGATGGTTGTCGTCAAACGGGAAAAACATATGTCATAAGAAAAGTATTTAAAGATGAAGGAATTAATTATATAGAATTTAACCTTTTAAAAAGTCCATCAATTATCGCTTTACTTAAGGAAAGTGAAACGGTTGATGATTTAATTACTAATCTTTCACTTTTTGCGGATAAGCCGTTTATAAAAGGAAAAACATTTATTTTTTTCGATGAAATCCAAGAATTTAAAGAATTAGCAACAAAAGTTAAATTTTGGGTTGATGAGGGTTCTTTTCGCTATGTATTTAGTGGTTCGCTTCTTGGTGTTGAATTAAAAAATATTAAATCAGCTCCTGTTGGTTATTTAAAAACATATACTATGTATCCTTTGGATTTTGAAGAGTTTTTACAAATTTATAATTTCAATGATGATTTAAGACTCTCTTTATATAATAGTTTTATAAAACGAATACCAGTTAATGAAACAATACATAAACAAATGATGCGTATTTTTAGTGTTTATTTATGCGTTGGCGGCATGCCTAGTGCGGTTGATAAATTTAAGGATACAAAAGATCTAGAAGTTGTAATTTCAGAGCATAACGATATAATAGCTCAATATAAAAAAGATTTTACACGTTATCAAGAAGAAGATAAGAAAATTTATTTAAGTCAAATTTATGATTTAATCCCTGCTGAATTAAATAAAAACAATAAGCGATTTAATTTTACTGACATCAAAAAAGGATTGCGCTTTTCAAGAAGCGAAGATAATTTTTTATGGCTTACAAATGCAGGTGTTGCGCTTGCTACGTATAATGTTAGCGAGCCTACTGTCCCTTTATTATTGAATGAAAATAACAGCCTTTTTAAATTGTTTCTTTCCGATATTGGAATGCTTACAACAATGTATGGTAAAACAACCAAAAGTTTCCTACTTTCTGATAATCAAGATATTAATAATGGAGCTATGTATGAAAATGTAACCGCCCAAGAGCTTAAGGCCCATGGTTTTAAAACCTATTATTATAATAGTAAGAAATATGGTGAGTTAGATTTTGTTGTAGAGTATAACGGAAAAGTGTTGCCTATTGAAATAAAAAGTGGAAAAAGTTATCAACGACATAGTGCTTTAAATAATGTGTTAAATGTTAAAAATTATAATATTGATGAAGCTTTTGTTTTTTCAAATTACAATGTCGAAGTAAAAGATAAAGTAGTTTATTATCCTATGTATATGCTGATGTTTCTTATAAATAACGATATAAGTTTGCCTAAATTAGAGATTGATGACTTATCTTTTTAATGAATGAACAAGGTGCGAATTATAGGGCTTGATATTTCAAGCCCTATAGTGTTTATTGCGTTTATAGTTTTATGTTTTCTTTAATTAATTTAACCGCTTGTTTAACATTTGTTAAAGATGTTGCTAAGTTGATTCTAGCATAACTTGTATAAGTATCTTTAAAATCAGCTCCAGCATTTGTTAGGATGCCACATTTTTCATCTAGGAATTTAGCAGCATTTTTCTTTTTTAATGATTTAGAAAAATCCGCAAAGATTAGATAACTTCCTTCAAGTTGTGGCAGATCGCAATAATCTTTTAATTCTTCTTTAAAATATAGATAGTTCTCATAGATTGTGTTTTTAAAACCATCTAACCAATCTTGCCCATAAATATATGCATAATATGAAGATAGTCCATTAAAGGCGTTGGGACTAGAGATATCATGGTAGTTTTGATATTCATCAATCTTTTTTAACCATTCCTTATTAGGGCAAATAATATGAGCGTGTTGGAAAAGTGCTAAAGAGAAAGTCTTTGATTCAGCGTTTAAAGTAATAATGTTGTTTTGATACTTCTTAAATGATAAAGAAGGAATAAAGGTGTTGCCTGGCATAATTAGTTCAGAGTGTACTTCATCAGATACAATGATGACATTATGTTTAGCGCATATGTCAAATAATTTACTAAGTTCCTTTTTGGTCCATACTCTTCCTGTTGGGTTGGATGGCGAACAAAGTATCATTAGTTTTACATTTTCGTTTACAATCTTTTCTTCGATATCTATAAAATTCATTTCAAAGTGGTAATTGTTGTTTAAAAGCTCAGATTCAACTAATCTTCTTTTAGTGTTTTTAATTGTATGGAAGAAATGATGATAAATAGGTGTGGTCATTAAAATGCCATCGCCTTCATTTGTAAGTGAACAAATAATGTGAGTTAATCCATCAATGGCGCCTTTTGAAAATCTAATCCAATCTTTTTTGTAAGTAATATTAGAAATTTTTTTGTTCCAATTGATCATGACATCAAAGTAGTCATTAGGTAAAAAGCCATAGCCATAAGTACCTTCTTTGATTTTTTTAGCTAGATTGTCTACTACTTGTTCTGGTGCTTTGAAGTCAGCATCAGCTACCCACATTGGTAGTTTGGATTTAGCTTTTTCTACGTCCCATTTAACACAATTAGTGTTTTCTCTTTTAATATAATATTTTTTAGTAAATTCTTTTGCGTCCATTTTAATATTGCACCTTTTCTAATACTTCTTTTGCGTTTTCTTCATTTGTTAGAGCCTTAATGATTTCATAGGCAAATTCAAATTCAGCACCTAGTCCTTTGGCGGTGATGATGTTTCCTTGTTTAATGGCTTTGACATTAGCGGGCTTAAGTCCGCATTCAAAGCCTGGGTAACAAGTAAATCTTTCTTCTATTAGTAAGCCTTTATGATTTAAAATTGATGGTGCAGCACAAATTGCCGCAATAAGTTTGTTGTTTTCTATATAATAATCAATTATTTTTTGAACTTTTTCATTGGCCTCTAGATTTAATGTACCAGGCAGTCCTCCTGGAAGAATAATACAATCCCAGTTTTGATAATCAAATTCATCGATTGTCATATTTGTATTAAAAACCACTTTATGTGATGATTCTATTTGTTTTTCTAGGCCAATTAGTTTTACATCGATTTTAGCTCTATATAACAAATCATAAACAAGTAGGGCTTCACATTCTTCAAGTCCCATTGCGCAAATTATTCCAACTTTCATATTAATGCCTCCGAAAATATTATAAAATTAAAGTCATGAAGAAAATAACTTATTTGTATGAGAATTGTAAAATGCCACTAAGGGTTGCGTTTTTTGGTTTTGTTTTAATGGCTTTTGGCTTTTTAATAAGAAATGAAAATGTTAATATATTCTATACTTTTTCGAATACTTATTTATTAATGTTTGCGGATGGTTGTTGCGTGCTTGGACAAACTATCGTGTCTAATTTACCTTTAATATTTATGATTTATTTGGTATGCAAAAAGGCTAATAGTGGTGTACCAATAGTTTTAGCGCTAGTTGGTTACTTTTCGTTTTTAATTACGATGACTTTATTTGTGCCACAAAACTTATCTACTTATTTTTATACTTCTACAAGTGGTTTAAATAGTGTTGTGGGTCTAGTTGGTACAAATAAATTGCCACTTGAAACCGGTTTAATCGGCTCTTTTGTGATTGGCTATATCACAAGATTTTCCTATATTAGAAGCAGACACAGATCAACTCATAGTTTATTGGGCTTTTTAAATAAGGATTCAGCTGCGATTATTTATAATATTGTTTTTTGTGTATTAGCGGGTATGGCTTTTTCTTATTTGGGCCCAATTCTGTATGCTTATTTAGCTAGGCTTATTACTTATATTTCTAAAGATTTATATGATCCATCTAGGATGTTGTTATATGGTGCACTTGATAGGATATTATCTATTTTTGGCTTAGGTAATGCGATTAAATTTCCATTTTGGTATACATCTTTAGGCGGCACCTTCCAAACAATATCTGGTCAAAATATTGTAGGTGATGTAAACATTTGGTCATATGTTAAAAATTCAAGTACAAGTTATATCGGTGCTGGTAGGTTTTTAACTCCTTATTATGTCATTAATATGTTTATGGTTCCTGCTTGTTATATTGGTATTTATACTTCAATTAAAGAAAAGGAAGAAAAGTTAAACTTACTTGTTCCTTTAATTGCCCTAGTGCTATTATCGATTATATGTGGCAGTTCAATTCCTCTAGAGTTGTTCTTGTTGTTTACAAGCCCGATGTTACTGATATGTTTTGAGTTTGTGGCAGCTTGTGCATATGCATATCTTACTTATGCTGGGGTTTATTTGGGTTGTAGTTTAACTAATGGTACTACTATTACCGCTTTACCTGGTAGTTTTCCTGATTTTATTATTAATATTCGTAATATTAATCATTATGATGCGATTATGTCTATCTTGTTTGTTGGAATAGTTGCTTTCTTGATTGTATTTATTATTACTTATTTTTATTATCATCAATTTGCGTTTGACACTGTAAATACTTCAAAAGATGAAGAGGATGTTGAAGAAATTATTGGAAAACTAGGTGGTATTGATAATATTATTAGCGCAAAATCTGGTCTATTAAGGGTTAATTTTGAAATCAAAGATAGCGAATCAATAGATATTGAAGAGCTTTCTAAATTACCGATTGCGAAAATTTATGAGACAAAAAATGGTTTTAGTATGGAACTGGGTTCTAGTAGCTATATAGTCGCAAAAATGGTTTCCAAGAGATTGACAAACTAATTCTTTACTAATAAAATAGTGTAGTAATTCGATTAAAGAAAGGTGGCTCGTATGAAAAGAACTTATCAGCCTAGTAAAAGAAAGCACCAAAATACTTGTGGCTTTAGAGCACGTATGAAGAC
>CAVBAX010000112.1:0-4803 GCA_963593105.1 Candidatus Methanomethylophilaceae archaeon
TTTTAATCAAAAATCATTAATTTGTGCAAGAATATATCCTTTCATCTTATCTATATAGGTGCCTAACACTGTTGTTTTGTATCTAAATGATTCACAATATTTTTAGTACTTAAAAGCTCTTGAATACCAACATCCATAATATGATTATTTTAAAAAACCACTTCATTACCAAGTAACAAAGTGGTTCATCGTTTATTTATAGCTAATTCTATTAATTTCCTTTAAGACAACAATTTCTCTTAAATCCTCATGGTTTTCAACACAAGTTTGAAGCGTTAATAATTTATCACTATAAGATAATTCAACACCTGTATCATAGAAAGCATTAGCCTTAATAGTATCTAAATAAGTATTAAATTGTTCTTCTGTATAATTTGGATAATAGAACTCATATCCATCTTCAGTATAGAAGAAAGTTTCACCATTTAAAGTTTCCTCAATCAACTTACAATGATATACATAAGCTATTTCATATTCTCTAACTTCATTTTCCAAATAAAGCTTTACATACTTATTAGCCTCATAGTTTTCCTCATCAATAAGCTTTACAAGCGGCGTAAACTTATGAGTACCACTAGCCTCATAGCTTGCATATACATAATGACCAATCAAAATTAAATTTTGATCAGATAAAGTATTTGATGAATCAAGGAAAATTGAACCCTCTTCATCATATTCCATATTTTCCCAATTGGTACGATAGTAAGTATTATTATCCTTACCTTGAACAAAAGGAAGATCAATAAGACCAGACTCGAAAGTAATAGTACCTACATAATCCGAATTAATTGCACTATTTGTAGACCATAAAGACTCAACTAGTGCCTTTTCCTTTTCATCAACAACCACAGTTGTATCTGTAGTCTCTGTTGCTTCTGGAACATCATTCTTATTTGAATCCTTATTTAAGACAACTACGCCAATAACCAACAATAGTATAAGTAGTGGAATAGCTACATATACCAACTTCATTTTTTGTTTCTTTTTCATATTGCACCTCTACACAACACTTACTAGTATACCAACAAAACCAGAAATAAGAATAAAAGTAATGGGCGATATCTTCTTATTAATAAATTTAGTAATAGCCATCACAACAAGAAGAACAATAGAAATAATAAGCTCTTTGTTTCCCTTACTTCCATTATTAAACACCATATAAACACCAGTTGCCAAAATAATACCAACAATAGCAGGATTTAAACCATCAAAGATTCTTTTTACATACTTATTATTCATAAAAGACTCTAAGATATTAACAATCACAATAACAATTATAAAAGCAGGAATAATTACACCAATTGTAGCAACAACAGCTCCCAATATACCCGCAGTATTACTACCGACATAAGTAGCAAGATTTACCATAATCGGGCCAGGTGTAGACTCACTTAGAGCAATCATATAAGCCAAACCATCTTCACTTAGCCAATTATTTGAAAGCACCACATCTCTAATCAAAGGAATAGAACCATAACCACCACCAAAAGAAAATAAACCAACTTTTAAAAATTCTATAAATAAGTTTAGATAAATCATCTTTTAAGCCCTTCATATACTAAAGAAATTAAAGCACCAATAAGTAAGATTATTATTGAAGAAATAGAAAAATTAAAGACATTAATCAACATTATGGAAACAAAAGAAAAAATTAAGATAATTAGCTTTATAGGTTTTATATCTATAGACTTAATCATCTTAATAGCTGCTTCAACAATTAAAAAGCCAACACCAATCTTTATACCATTAAAAGCATAACCAATAATTTCAATTTCCAAAAAATTTTCCAAAACAGTTGAAATAATATAAATAATTATAAAAGAAGGTAGAGCCATCGCGAAAGTCGCAACAACACCACCCCAAAAGCCCTTAGCCTTATAACCTGTATAAGTAGCACAATTAATCGCAATCGGTCCAGGGGTTGATTCAGCAATTATGATAAGATTAAGCATTTCATCTTTTGAAATCCACTTTCTTTTATTAACGCACTCATCTTCAACAATGGAAATCATGGCATAGCCGCCACCAAAAGTAAAAAGACCAATCTTAAAAAAAGTTACAAATAATTGCCACATTATGCTTCTTTTTTACGAGCGATAATCGAAATTGGAACACCCTCAAAACCAAACGCTTCTCTTAGTTTATTTTCAATATAACGCTTATAAGAGAAATGGAACAATTCTGGATCATTAACAAACAACACAATTACACAAGGTGCAACATTAACTTGTGATGCATAATATATCTTAAACAATTTACCACTATGTGGCTTAGCAGGATTAGCAAGTTGAGCATCCATTACCACCTCATTTAAGACATTCGTCTTAATTCTTAGATTTACATTATTGTATACTTGATCAATTAAAGGAAGTAAAGTATTAACACGCTTATTTTCCTTAGCGCTGACAAAAGCTATAGGCGCATAGTCAAGATAAGCAAACTGATCTCTTATTTCCTTGGTAATTTTATCCATGGTCTTTTCATCCTTATCAACAAGATCCCACTTGTTATAAACAATGATTACACCCTTATTAGCCTCATGAGCAAGCCCAGCAACATGCTTATCTTGTTCAATGATACCAACACTACCATCAATTACACATAACACTACATCAGCTCTATCGATAGCGCTTTTTGCGCGTAACACTGAATATTTTTCAACATTCTCATAGATTTTGCCCCTTTTTCTAATACCGGCTGTATCTATGACAACATATGACTTATCATTAGCGTTAAATACGGTATCGATAGCATCTCTTGTAGTACCCTCAATATCAGAAACAATAACTCTATCTTGATTTAAAAAAGCATTAGTAAGGGAAGACTTACCTACGTTGGGTCTACCAATAATGGCAAACTTAATCATGCCCTCATAATCATCTTTACCCTTTTGAGGCATTAAAGAACAAGCCTTATCTAATAAATCACCAATACCAATACCATGGCTACCACTAACCGCAATTGGATCGCCTATTCCCAAATTATAGAATTCATAAATATTATTTATTTTAGAAATATCATCAATCTTATTAACGCCTAATAATATAGGTTTCTTAGATTTCCTTAACAACTTAGCGATATAGTTATCATCATTAGTTAAACCCTCTTTACCATTAGTTAAAAAGATAATAACATCAGCCTCTTCAATAGCGATATCCACCTGAGCCTTAATCTCCTTTTGAAAAGGAACATCACTTAGCTCAATACCACCAGTATCAATTAACCTAAAAGTCTTATTTAACCAGCTACAATCACCATATATTCTATCTCTTGTAACACCGGGAATATCTTCAACAATAGAAAGCCTTTTTTCAAGCATACGATTAAATACAGTTGACTTGCCTACGTTGGGTCTACCAACAATCGCAATAGTACCATCTATCATTTAAAATACCTCCTAAATCTTTTCATTAACAAGTTTTAAAATTGCATCTACTACTTCATCAATACTCATATTTGATGAATCAATAACAACCGCATCTTTCGCGATAGTTAAAGGTGAATTTTCGCGATGACTATCTTGATAATCTCTTTTCTTTATATCTTCTAAAATCTTATCATAGTCATCAATAATGCCCTTTTGTTTATTTTGTTCAAGTCTTCTTATCGCCCTATTTTCACTTGACGCAGTTAAAAACACCTTAACTTCTGCATCAGGCAAAACAACAGCACAAATATCTCTACCATCAACAATATAGCCCTTATTTTTAGCTATAGCTTGTTGAGACTTAACTAAAGCCCTTCTTACACCACTTAGTTTTGAAATATCACTTGCAGCCATAGAAACCTCATTGGTCCTTATGGCATCAGTAATATCTTCGCCATTTAAAACAACCCTGTCATTAGCCATATCAAGATTAAACTTTGTATCCATAAGGCCAACAATTCTTTCTTCATCGCTTAAAGATACATTATTCTTAATAGCTAAAACAGCTGCACTTCTATACATTGCCCCTGTATCTAAATGAACATAAGACAACTTAGAAGCCAAAATATCCGCAATGGTACTCTTACCAGCACCACTTGGCCCATCTATCGCAATATTTATTCTCATCCAATAATTCCTCTAGCATAAAGGATATAGTAAACAATAACACCAATAATTGCCACCAACATTACCATCAAGATAACCAAAATAACATTTAAAATCTTATTTGGCTTATCATCATCATAGTAATATTCCTCTTCTGCTACCTCTTGTTTTTCAATCTTTTTACCACTTAAAGAAATAGTATTTGTATTAGTGAAAGTTTCCTCCATCGATTTAATCTCAACAGGTTCTTCCTCTAAAGTCTTAGCCAAAACCGGATGAGCAATTGTATCAGCTAGTTTTTCAGCTACATCTTCTGGTTTAACCTCTAATGGTTCAACCTCTTTTTTGTCTTCTAATACCTCATCAATCTTTAAAGATGAAATTGTATCTAAATTTAATTCACTTAATACCTTATCAATTTCAAGAGTTACAGTATTTGAGAAATCATCATCATCTTTATCTTCTGTTTTATTATGTCTTAATTCATCAATTAAATCATTAGAAATTTGTTCAACGCTAGCTCTACCAGCTTGATCATTATAAGATTTAACCTCCTTCAAAGCGCTATCTAATAAACTAGAAACATCGATAGCTGGAGTTTGAACATCTTCTATCTTTTCTTCATAAACATTTGAATCACCTGACTCTTCTTCAATAGAGTTTGAATCATCTAAATCTTCTTCTGCTTCTTTTGTTTCTATAACAACAGTACTAGAACCATTTATTTCTTCTACTTCTTTAGCTAAATCATCAGCTAATTCAGCGAAGTC
>CAVBAX010000113.1:0-4751 GCA_963593105.1 Candidatus Methanomethylophilaceae archaeon
ATATTATTCTCTTTGGCAGCCTCAAGTAACATCTTCACAAACAAATCTTCATTCATAAAATGCGAACAACTACAAGTTACAAGATAACCACCTTTTCCAAGTAAATTCATCGCCAATGAATTAATACGCTTATAGCCATTATAAGCAGCCATAATTGTTGAACGTGATTTAGTAAAAGCAGGTGGATCTAGAATTATTAGATCATATTCTCTTTTTTTAACTTGTTCAAGATAATCAAAGACATCCGCCCTAACATATTCAATCTTATCTTCTAGCCCATTTAATTTAGCATTCCTTTTAGATTGTTCTACAGCCAAAGGTGATAAATCAACCGATACTACCTTACTTGCCCCATTAATTGCACAATTTAGCCCAAATGAGCCGGTATGCGTAAAACAATCTAGCACTTTCTTTCCATGAGCGATTTTACCAACAAGCTCTCTATTAAATCTTTGATCTAGAAAATAACCAGTCTTTTGACCATTTATATAATCAACATAATACTTAATGCCATTTTCTGTAATAATTGTCTCATTTTGATTAGTATCAAAATCACTATCGGCATAATAATATCCCTTATATAATTCAAGTCCATCTAAAGCTCTAGAGTTAACATCATTACGCTCATAGATTGCACTAATCTTAACATCTGCATCTTTAAAAGCCTCTAACATTGCCTTAAAAATAATATCCTTACGCATATCTAGACCAATTGTTGTGATTTGAGTTACTAAGATATCATTATACTTATCTACTGTTAAACCTGGAAAACCATCAGCTTCACCAAAAACCATACGACCACAAGTAATATCATTTAATACTGTTAATCGATATTCAATGGCATATTTAAATCTTCTTTTAAAGAAATCATAATCAAAGACATCATTAGTATTCTTAGAAAAGATTCTAACTCTAATTTTTGATAAATCAGAAATAAAACCAGTTCCTAAATACTTACCTTTTTTAGAAACAACATCAACTATATCTCCATTATTATGTTCTTTAGAAATAGATATAATCTCATTTTCATATACCCAGTTATTTCCACTATCAATAAAATCTTCCCCTTTTTTACTTATCGTAATTAAAGGATAATTTCTATTTATATCTTTCATACCATCTCCCTTAAAAAATCAATCAATTCATTAAAAGTACCACTTTTGCCACTATAAGGATACTTATCCGATTTAATTAAACAATCACTAACTAGATAAGTATCAATACCTAATTTCTTACAAGGATAGCCATCTTCCTTTTCATCATTGCCAATCATTAAACACTCACTTGGTATAGCATTATATCTATTAAGTATTTCCTTGTAATATCTGACATCAGGCTTAATAAACCTTTGATCTTCATAAGCTGTAATATAATCAAAATCTTCTTTTTTTAGATCAACAAAAGACAATCTTGTTTCTTGAGCAATCAAAGGAAACAAAGGATTAGTCGCAAGCACCACATGTTCACTTAACTTATGTGCCAAAGACACTGCTTGCCACGCAATCTTATTATCACCTGTAAACTTTTTAGCTAACTTAAAATCATTTCTATAAAAGTCATCACATATTGGCCTAATTAATTCAATATCCAAATTAGTCTTATGCTTAAAATCATCCCAAAAAGCATCTTCATTAGTCTTTAAACCATTACTAAGTCCCATAGCTTCTACACCAGACCAAATCGCATCAACAAATTGTTTAGGTTCAATATAATTAATTACTTTCTTACACAACATAGAAAAATAGCCATTAACAAATTCTTCTTGATTCATTGGAAGAAGGGTTCCATCCATGTCAAACATTATCAATTTATATTTCATGATCACTCCTAATATATTTATTCAAATAAGCTCCTAAAAAGAAAAAATAAAAGAAAAAATTAAAATAAGTCATAACCACAACAATAGTAGCCAAAGACCCATACATTGAAAAACTTAAATAATTGCTTACTACATAATTAAAAATACGTGAAAACAATTGAACTGCAACAGTTGAAAAAATAGCACCAGGTATCACATCCCTAAATTTACTTTTACTTTGAGGTACATAAGCATATAAAGCACTAAAAGCCAAAAAGAAACCAATAATACCAATTATATCCTTATAATCAACAAGTACCGCCAATACTCTTATAGCCTCTATATTAAAGCCATTTAAGTAATTATGTAATTGTTCACCAAACAAAGAAATAAAAGAAATAAGCACTATTACTACAATCGCTAATGCAGTATATAAAGTACCAATTAACCTAACAATCACGAAATTTTTAGTCTCTAGTTCTTCATTTATATCATTTAATCCACTTCGAATTGAAACCATTGTCTTACTAGCTGTCCAAAACATTGTTACAAGTGAAATAGGAAGGATTGCACTAGTTCTAGAAAAAACCTCATCCATAATACTATAGGCAAAATCCCTTGAATAAGTTGGAATAACATCACCAATAATCGATATTAAACTTTCCTTAGACATCGGAAAATAAGGAACAATATATAACATGATAGTTAAAAAAGGAATAACACAAATAAAAATAAAATAAGCACTTGTAGCAGAATAAACCCATATTTGATGCTTCTTCATTCTTTCAAAAAAATCATTGATATAGCTAAGTATTTTCTTCATCCTTTCAATTATACAAGAAAGCAAACAAAAAGCCCAAATTAATGGGCCTAGTAATTATCCTAATTTAGCAAGCTCAACCGCAATATCACTAGCAACTCTAGCATTATTATATGCAAGTTGTAAGTTACTAGCTAAACTTCTACCCTCTGTATAGTCCTTAATATGAGCTAATAAATAAGGAGTAGTAGCCTTACCATGAATATTATCAGCCTTAGCACTATCTAGAGCCTTTTGAATAATAACATCCATTTCCTTTGAGTCCATACCATATTCTTCAGGAATTGGATTAGCAATTAAGCCTCCACCCTTTAGACCCAAATCAACCTTAGTCTTGATAATTTTAGCTGCCTCAGCTGCATCATTTACCTTATAGTCAACGCCAAAACCTGATTCTCTACAATAGAAAGCAGGGAAATTTTCAGTTTTATATCCAAGTACTGGAACACCGAAAGTTTCTAGATATTCAAGAGTTAAACCAATATCTAGAATTGATTTACAACCAGCACATACAACAAACACAGGAGTATTAGCTAATTCTTGTAAGTCAGCAGAAATATCCATAGTAGTTTCTGCACCCCTATGTACACCACCAATACCACCAGTAGCGAAAACCTTAATACCAGCTAAAGAAGCAATCAACATCGTAGTAGCAACAGTTGTAGCGCCTGTTTGATTAGTTGCTAGATAAACCGCAACATCTCTTCTAGAAACCTTGCCCACTTCTTTTGATTTGCACATAATCTCAAGTTCTTCAGCATTTAAGCCTACTTTTAACTTACCACCAATAATAGCAGTAGTAGCAGGAATAGCACCCTTACCACGAATGATTTCTTCAACCTTATGAGCGAATTGTAAATTTTCAGGATAAGGCATACCATGAGAAAGAATTGTACTCTCTAGGGCAACAACTGGCTTGCCAGACTTAATCGCATCAGCGATTTCTGGTGTAACATCTAAATAATTTTTGTAAGATTCCATTTATTTTCTCTCCTTTATAATCTCTTGAATTAAATTAACGGACAACTTAGGATTAATTGTTTCCTCGCATATAACAGCCGCAATACCGGCTCCTAGCGCATAATCTATTGTATCATCAAGACTTAGTCCTGTTACATAACTATAAATGATTGCCGCAAAAAAACTATCACCTGCGCCTGAAGCATTAACCATTTTTTCAACAGCCTTAAAACTTCTTGTATAAATATGATTATCATCATCATTATACATACAACCATCTTTACCTAAAGAAACATAAACCTTCTTTACACCCTTTTTTAGTACCTTTTCATAAGCCATTAATAAATCAATATGATTATCAATCTTCATATTAGCTAAAACAGCCAATTCACTTCTATTTGGCTTAACGCAATACATTTTAGATAAATAAGGTCTTATCTTTTTTGCATACATATCTGATATTGGATCTACAAAGATTGGAATATCATCAAAGTTATCAAAGATATAATCTAAAACCTCTTTATCAAGCGAAGGATCTAAAATAATTGCACCAGCATTCTTAAAAACCATTTCTTTTTTCTTGATATAGTCAATATCAATATTAGCCAAGATATTCATATCACACATCGCAATATGCATATCATTATGCTTATCTTGAACTTGAACAAATAAACCAGTTCTACCATCTTTAATCACATCAATATTAGTATTATCAATACCTGATTCTTCTATCTTTTTAAGCAAATAAGAACCATAAATATCATCACCAACACAAGTTAAAAGCTTAGTTTGTAAACCCAACTTGCTGATATTTTCTAATATATTACGTGTAACTCCCCCAGGAGTATAGGATATATCACTAGGATGATCAAAGTGTTCTTTGATTTCAATCTTTGACTTACAATAAATGTCTACATTAGTAGCACCTATACCAACAACATATTTCCCCATATAGACCTCCAATAGGAATTGTACTTTTTAATAAATAACCAAAACAATTATATCAAATCAAACAACAATCATATTTATAAATCAGATATATCTAAATCAATTATTGTAGTGTCTAATTCTTTTTCTTTTAAAAGATACGTCATATATATTGGAAGATAATTAACAATACCATCTTGTTTTATATTGCCAATAGATAAAACATATGCCTTTTTAGCATGATAA
>CAVBAX010000114.1:0-4707 GCA_963593105.1 Candidatus Methanomethylophilaceae archaeon
AGAACGGTTAATAATAAATATCATAAGTATTTAAATGATCGTTCTTTCTTCCATATTTTTAACAATAAACATGAGTTTCTTGCTACTTATAAAGAATTTATAAAAAGAGATTTCTTGTTTCTAGATGATGCAAGTTATGAAGATTATTTAAACTTCGTGAATAAACATCATGAGTTTATTGCAAAGCCTGATAGTGGACTATGTGGTATTGGTGTTGAACTTATAAACACCGAAGGCCTAGATTTAAAGCAATTATATGACAAGCTTGCCACCAATAAACAAAACTTACTTGAAGAACGTATTGTTCAAAACAAGGAAATGAATAGGCTTTATCCTGATGCGATTAATACGCTAAGAGTTGTTACAATTAATTCTAATGGTAAAATTAGTGTTCCTTTTGTTGCCTTAAGAATTGGAACAGGTGGAAGACATGTTGATAACTTTCATGCGGGTGGTTGCTTTGTGCCGGTGAATGATGATGGAACAATTGATAAAAAGGCAATCGACAAGGAAAATAGGGTTTATGATATTCATCCAGATACTAAGACAAGTATTATAGGCTTTAAGGTTCCTTATTTTAAAGAAGTTATTAAGCAATGTGAAAAGATGGCTTCTATTACTCCTGAAATTGGTTATACTGGTTGGGATATGGCGATAGGTGAAAATGGTGTTGATGTTGTTGAGGGCAATCAACTTCCAGGTTATGACATTTATCAATCTTATCCACATTTAGGAAAAGACTTATATGGTCTAAAACCAAAATTTGATGAAGCAATTTTTGGAAAAACTAACAAATAAAAATGAGTTATAAAAATCCTTCTTTGATATAATAAAAATATCTTAGGAGGATTTATTTTAATATGGGAAAAGTATTCCAATCAATGGATGGTAATACCGCTACCGCTCATTGCGCCTATGCGTTTACAGAAGTAGCTTGTATCTATCCTATTACGCCTTCTTCTCCAATGGCTGAAGTAGTTGATACTTGGTCAACAGAGGGACGTAAAAACATTTTCGGTTCTACTGTTAAGGTTGTAGAAATGCAATCAGAAGGTGGTGCTGCAGGTGCTCTTCATGGTGCTTTACAAGGTGGTACATTAGGTGCTACATTCACTGCATCTCAAGGTTTCTTGTTGATGATTCCTAATATGTATAAGTTAGCTGGCGAACTATTACCGGCAGTTATTCATACTAGTGCTAGATCATTAGCTGGACGTGCTTTATCAATTTTTGGTGATCATCAGGATATTTATGCTGCAAGACAAACAGGTATGTGTATGCTTGCATCTCATTCTGTTCAAGAATGTATGGATTTAGCTGGTGTTGCTCACCTTTCTGCTATTAAAGGTTCATTACCTTTTATTCATTTCTTTGATGGTTTTAGAACTTCTCATGAAATTCAAAAAGTAGAAGTAATGGATCAAGAATTCTTGAAGTCTCTAGTAGACATGGAAGCTGTTGAAAGATTTAAGGCTAACGCTTTAAACCCTCATACAAATCCAGTAACTAGAGGTGGTGCTGAAAACGATGATATTTACTTCCCAGCAAGAGAAGCTGCTAATAAGTATTATGAAGCAATTCCTGATATCGTTAACGATTATATGCAAAAGATTAGCGAACATACAGGAAGAACTTATGCTCCATTTACTTATTATGGCGATCCTAATGCAGATAGAGTAATTGTCGCAATGGGTTCAGTTACTGAAACTATTAAGGAAACAATTGATGCCTTAGTTAAAAAGGGTGAAAAAGTTGGTCTTATTAAAGTTCATTTATATCGTCCTTTCTCTGTTAAATACTTAGAGAAAGTATTACCTGCTTCTGTTAAAAAGATTGCTGTTCTTGATAGAACAATTGAAGCTGGTGCTAGAGAACCTCTATTCTTGGATGTATGTGATGCTTTAAGAGAACATAAAGATTTAACTATTGTTGGTGGAAGATATGGTTTATCTAGTAGAGATACTGCTCCAAATCAAATAAAGGCTGTTTATGATGAACTTGCTAAAGATAGTCCAAAAGAAGAATTCACAATCGGTATTGAAGATGATGTTACTCATTTATCTTTACCAGTAGATCCTGATTTCCATGTAGATGCTGATTATACTTCATGCCTATTCTTTGGTTTAGGAAGTGATGGTACAGTTGGTGCTAATAAGTCTTCTATTAAGATTATTGGTGATAATACCGATCAATATGCTCAAGCTTATTTCCAATATGATTCTAAGAAGGCAGGTGGTGTAACTAGATCTCACTTAAGATTTGGTCCTTCACCTATTAGAAGCACATATTATATTAATAATGCTGACTTTGTATCATGTTCACTTGATTCTTATTGTTTCAAATATGATATGACTAAGCAATTAAAAGATGGTGGTACTTTCTTACTTAATACTTCATTCCCTAAGGAAGAAATCGCTAATCACTTGCCAAATAGAATGTTAGCTGGTTTAGCTAAGAAACATGCTAAGTTCTATATCATTGATGCTACTAAGATTTGTGCTGAAATTGGTATGGGTAGAAGAACTAATACTACTTTACAATCTGCATTCTTCGCATTAAATGAACAAATCATGCCTTATGAAAAAGCTCTTGAGCTTATGAAATATATGGCTAAGAAGTCATATTCTAAGAAGGGTGATGATGTAGTTGAAATGAACTACAAGGCAATCGATGCAGGTAAAGCAGGACTTGTTGAAGTTGAAGTTGATCCTTCTTGGGCTAATTTAACATATGATGCTAATAAGGCTAATACAGGTGATGCTTATTTTGATAATCATGTATCTGTAATCAATGCTTTAGATGGTTATGATTTACCAGTTTCTAATTTCTTGAAATATGGTTTACCTGATGGTTCTTTACAATCTAATGTTGCATTTAAGGAAAAGAGAACTATTGCAGTTAATGTACCTAAATGGAATGCGGAAAGCTGTATCCAATGTGGTTTCTGTGCTTTTGTTTGTCCACATGCTACTATTAGACCAGTTCTATTAACTGATGAAGAAATTAAGAATGCACCTAAGGAATTTGATACAATTCCAGCAATGGGCAAGGGTGTTGAAAATCTTAAGTTCAGAATTCAAGTTTCTCCTGCAAACTGTGTAGGTTGTGGATTATGTGTTGAAGAATGTCCTGGTAAGGCTGGTAAGAAGGCTCTTGAAATGGTTGATGTTAACTCTCAATTAGCTGATGAACCTCTTGCAGATTATATGTTTAAAGAGCTTGAGGCAAAAACAGAATACTATCCAACAAATACAATTAAGGGTTCTCAATTCTTAAAGCCATATTTTGAAGTATCTGGTGCATGTCCTGGATGTGGTGAAGCTCCTTATTATAAGTTAGTTTCTCAATTATTTGGTAAAGATATGCTAGTAGCTAATGCTACAGGATGTTCAATGATTTATTGTTCAAGTGCTCCATCTACTCCATTTGTTAAAGACAAAGAGGGAGAAGGTGTTGCTTGGGCTAACTCATTATTTGAAGACAATGCTGAATATGGCTATGGTATGGCTATTGCTCAAAACTACAAAGAATCTAAGATTCTAGGTATTATGGAAGCTAACCTTGATTCAGATTGCTCAGAGGCATTTAAAGAATATATAGCTGCTGGAAACAATAGAGACGCTCAAAGAATTGCTGCTCCTAAGGTTATCGCTGCTGTTAAGGCAAGTTCTAATGAAGCTGTAAAAGAATTATTAGAATATGAAAGGGATTTAGTTTCTAAGTCTGTATGGATTGTCGGTGGTGATGGTTGGGCATATGATATCGGTTATGGAGGCCTAGACCATGTACTTGCTAATAACGTTAATGTTAATGTATTAGTTCTAGATACTGAAGTATATTCAAATACTGGTGGCCAATCTTCTAAGTCATCTCAAGCTGCTTCTATCGCTAAGTTTGCTGCTGGTGGTAAGGCTACTGCTAAGAAAGACTTAGGCCAAATTGCTATGGCTTATGGTCATGTTTATGTAGCTAGTATCGCAATGGGTGCTAATAGAATGCAAACTCTAAAGGCTATCCAAGAAGCTGAAAGCTATGATGGTCCATCATTAATTATTGCGTACTGTCCATGTGCTGAACAAGGTATTAGAAGTGGTTTAGCTTCTCAACAAAAGGTACAAGCTAATGCGGTTAAGTGCGGTTATACTACTCTTTATAGATATGATCCACGCAATGAAAAGCCTCTTACTATCGATTCTAAGGAACCTGAATGGGATGGATTTGAAGCATTCTTGATGAATGAAAATAGATACAACCAATTACCTAAGATCAAGGGTAAGGAAGCTGCTGAAGCTGCCTTTGCTAAGACAAAGAGTGATGCTCAAAAACGTTATAAGAGATTGGTTGCTTTAAGCAAAGAAGACTAATGAATAAAAGAAAAGTGGTGTAAAAACCACTTTTCTTAATGTTTTGATGGCTTTTATGTTATTATTTTTTAATGAAAACTAAAAAAATAAACAAAGCATTAAATGAAGACAAACAAGGGTTTACATTAGTTGAGCTTTTGGTTGTGGTATCCATAATAGCTGTATTGGTTGCTATTGCTGTACCAATTTTTTCATCTCAGCTTCATAAAGCTAATGTAGCGACTGATTGGGCGAATGTGAGAAGTTATTATGCGGAAATTACAACTGATTTTATTTCAAGCGGCAAATATAATAGTAAAGTCAAATGTTATTATGATAAAGGCTTTGATTATTTTTCTATAAC
>CAVBAX010000115.1:0-4684 GCA_963593105.1 Candidatus Methanomethylophilaceae archaeon
GGGATCTTCTATGCCATCAATATAAAAAATATCACCATCACTTAATTCATCGCTTTTTCTTTCGCCAACTATGGCAATAATACCACCAAAGCTTTTACCAACATTAAACTTTGAAAAAGAATCCCTATCAATTTCATTTACAACAATATTATTTAGACCAGCAATCTTTCTAATATAATTAAAGTCCTTAGTCAACTTATCCTTATCAATATAAATAGCTTCTATATCTCGTTTTTTACCATTAATGGCTGCCTTTACACTAATTGCGCCTTCAATTATCATTTCTAACCTTTCGAATCATATCATTTTTATTAACTTTAAAAGGAATACGTATCATAATTAACTCTGTTGGCTTATGCGCTTGCTTTAAAAAGTTCCATTCACTATCAAACATCGTAGTGTTACAAAATTGTTTATTATCAATACTTGGACCAAATACCTCAAGTTTGTCATCGATATCAAACATATTCTTAACCTCAACTAAAGCTAAGCTACGATTTTCATCATAGGCCTTAACTAGTCCTACATAATCATGAGTAACACCAGTTCCATTTATGCCATATAGATGTTTTGTATCATCACATACACCACTTAAAAAACCAGAATCAGATAATCTATTTTCAGCCTTTGATAGCTCTTTATCATAATAAGCTAAACGATTTTCATTTAAATGACCAAAGGCATATATTTCATCAATCATCTTACGATATGTCTTAACAACTTGAGCAATATAATATTCAGACTTCATACGTCCCTCAATTTTTAAAGAAGCCACACCGCATTTAATTAATGATTCAATATATTCACTCGCCCTTAAATCCTTGCTAGAAAAAGAAAGTGGATTATTAGGATCAGATATTAATTCTTCATTATCATATACTTTATATTTCCATCTACAACTATGAGCACAACCACCCCTATTGGCATCTCTATTAGTCATACGATTAGACAATACACATCTGCCTGAATAGTTAGAACACATACCACCATGGATAAATACTTCTAGAGGCGTATCGCACTTACTGGCGATTTGTTTGATTTCATCCATTGACGCTTCTCTTCCTAGTACTACCCTATCAGCACCATATATCTTTAACATATTTACCGCATCAGAATTTAAAGAAGACATTTGCGTTGAAATATGCGCTTCCATACGTGGATGATGTTTTTTAACATAATTAACCACAAATAAAGATGAAACAATTATCGCATCAACACCTATTTCATCTAGAAAAGTTAGATACTCCTTAATGCCTTCAAAATCTTCATCATGAAAAACAATATTAACAGTTACATATACTTTTACATTTTTATTGTGAGCATATTCAACAATTTCTTTGATATCCTCATTTTCAAAATTGCTAGCTCTAGAACGCAAAGAAAAACACTTGCCACCTAAATAGATGGCATCAGCACCATAATCAACAGCTATTTTTGCCTTAAACAAATCTTTTGCAGGCGCCAATAATTCAATCTTCATTTGTATTTTCCTTCACCTTGCTGGTCTTATTAGCCAAATAACCATCAGAAAAACTAATATTATTATATAAGCCAATAATATTTTCACCTAAGAAATCCACATTCATCTTAGAAACTCTTTTATAGTCCCTTAAAACCGCTAAAGTAAGCTCATGCTTATCAATAAACATATCATCCACAATAGCTCTTTTTAAATATGGCTTTAAATCTAAATATTGTTTATACATAAGTAATACATAATCAGAATAGATTCTAGTACCATACTTATCTTCTATAATTGGTAGTTTATAATTACGATTCTCTTCTACTAATCTAATAGTTCTTTTGTTTAAAACATCAGCTTCTTTACCAATATACTTAAAATAATTAGTCATAAATTGCCTTTTTGAATAAGACATCTTTAAATGACCAAATACCTGCATATCACATTTATCAGGATTATGTTTCACAATATTTTCGACTTCTTCAAAACTTAATTCTCTAGCTAAAACAGTGCCAATACCTTGTCGCGTGAAGAAATTAACATCTAAAGAATTAGTTAATAAAGTATCAGGATCATATATTAGTTTATTAGCTAAACCCATAGAATTCGCAATATTTATAACACCTAAATCCGTAAAATAAATACCATCAACATCTAATCTTTTTAAAAACTCTAAATAATCATTGATAACTACTCTATCATTTTCACTTATAAAAGCATCAATAACAACATATCTTTTAAGCTTTTCTTTTAGACAATAGGCATTAATATTTTCAATTTCTTTTAAAGTATAAGAAAAACGTAGACAAAGCGGCCCACCAAAAAGCAAGCCATCAATATTGCCCCTTGTATACTTATTTAATTTATTTATATCTGATAAAGTAACTAATAACTCCATATCACAATTTTAGCACACTAACACAAGTTTATTCTTACTTGCCTTTACATCTATTACTCTTTGATTGCTAGAACCACAATACTTTAAACGAAAATCCTTAAGTTCATCTATAAATTGGCCATCAACAAGCACATCTATATACTTAAGTACTTCTTTTTGTTTATCATTTAAATTTTCATATAAGAAGCCAGTCCATAACCAAATAGTTTTATCAGGAAATTTTTCCTTATATCTTCTGCATATTTCAACTACACAATCCACATTACTTGGATGCAAAGGTTCTCCACCTAATACCGATAAACCTTTAGTATGAATATTTTCTCCCAAAGATAATAAATAGGACATCTCTTTTTCACCAAAGTCTTTGCCACCTTCAAAATCCCAAGTATCTCTATTAAAACAATTCTTACAATGAAAAGCACATCCTTGTACAAAGATGCTAATTCTAATACCTGGACCATTACTTATATCTGTTTTTCTAATTTGAGCATATCGCATATAAATTATTATATCTTTTTAAGGCGCTTACAAGCATTCTATATGCCTAGAAAATTATATTTCATCATTAAATATACAAAGCTATTGATTGTCTTTAACATATTCTTCAAATAAGGGAAGTGTAAAATAAACAAAGCCTCTATTTTCACCAGATACAATTCCTTTTCTTATTAAACGCTTGCGATATGGATTAAACTCATTAGTTTCCATTTTAAGATAATCCCGAATATCCTTTATCTTGCCACCTTTTACATCAGCTATAGCTTTGGCAACAAGCTTGTCCTTTTCAGATAATTCTGACCATATTTTGTCGTAAACATATTCACTAAGATATTGTTGATATTCATTTAAAACCATACTATATTCACCATTTTTATTCCAAGTTAAATAGCCTAGTACTTGAAATGCAAAAGGATAGCCCTTAGTTAATTCAGCCATTTCTAAAGCTTTATCTTTAGATATATTAAAAATATTCTTATATTTTTCTATAATCGCAGATTTATTTAAAGGTTTTAATTGTACTTTTGGCGCTCTATATAAAAATGTTAGACTTTTTTCGTTTTGGATTTTTTCAATATTTTCATACAAGCCAGTTCCTAATAAACATACAGGCAAATCTTGTCTTACAAAGATTTGAAATGACCCAGCAAACACTTTCATATAATCATTATTTGTCATTTCATCTATTGTAATAAGAACTCGCTTATTATTCTTTTTAAGCCTCTCAAGTATTTTTATAATAGCTGTTTCTTTGTCGGTAATTACATTCCCACCTTCAATAGATAATCCAAACCCAAAGAAAGAAAGATCTATTTTTGCTGATTTTATTAAGTTAAAACAATATTGATTACTATTCAGCTTTGACAACATCGACGATAATAAATCGCTAGCGGGATTAAGTTCAACAACAATCCAATCTTTATTATCGCTTAACCTATGTGCTATTTCACTCATCATAACCGTTTTTCCAGAGCCTCTAACTCCGGTAATGATAAATATTTGTTGACTTAAAATATCTGCGGTAAAATTTTCAATTATTTCATTGATTTGTAAAGGCCTCTTCACACCCTCAAGAGGGCTCTTACCAAATGTAAGTGAAAATGGATTGTTCATATCTTTCTCCTTTTACTTTTGTTTACTGTTTTTACATTCTTTTACTGTTCTTTACTGTTTTGATATTATTTTACTGTTCTTTACTGTTTTTGACAAACATTAACTTTAATTCGGTTTTAACAATCGATGAATTATTAATTTGACGTGCATGATATGGTGTTAAACCTAATAAATCATTTTCTTTAAAAATGAGGCAATCATATTCTATGTATTCAAACTATAAAAATTGAGCCATATATATTGGAATACACTTTATGTCTTTATCTTTTGATAAATCCTTTGTATAAATTAGATATTTATCTAATATTCTTTCTGAGTACTTTTCACAAAAAACATCTAATGATTTATGGGCATTATAGCTAGAAGATTTTACCTCTATTGGACATATCTTATTCTTTTTAGAAATTAAAAAATCAATTTCATAATTATGCTTGCTGGATTCATTATATATAGTGTTGTAATAAAGTTTATATCCATTTGCCACCAAGGTTTGTGCAACTGCATTTTCATATAAATAGCCTAGATTTACACTCAACTTATCATTTAATAATTTTTCATAAATAATATTTTCCGTATAATCTTTATCTTTAAACATAAGTGTTACAAATAAACCAGTATCACATATAAACATTTTAAATCTAGATAAATCCTTGTTTGCAGATAAACCAGCACTTGGATCATTTGCATGATAGGCAATTAGAGCTGTTTTAGAA
>CAVBAX010000116.1:0-4661 GCA_963593105.1 Candidatus Methanomethylophilaceae archaeon
ATATTAGACATCAAAATTACAGATTAAATTAAAACTAAAATAAAAAGTTAAATTCGACCTTTGTTGCGCATTAATAAAAAGTTGAATTTAACTTTTTTAATATAATTGACAGGGATATTAATTCTACAAAAAATAAAAACCACAAGCTATTAAAACTTGTGGTAAAAGATTGATTTATGTCATTTTAAATTAATGACATCACGATTACTCGCTCTTTTGAAATTGTATCTAATATTTTTAAATTATAGACTAGCTAAGTACTTAATAGTTCTTACCATTTGAGAAGTGTAAGAATTTTCGTTATCATACCATGCAACTACTTGTACTTGGTAAGTATCTTCATCAATCTTAGCAACCATTGTTTGGTTAGCATCGAATAATGAACCGAATCTCATACCGATGATATCGCTAGAAACTAGCTTTTCTTCAGTATAACCGAAAGATTCAGTAGCAGCAGCCTTCATAGCAGCATTGATACCTTCAACAGTTACATCCTTGCCCTTAACTACAGCATGTAATAAAGTTGTAGAACCAGTAGGAGTAGGAACTCTTTGAGCAGCACCGATTAGCTTACCGTTTAATTCAGGAATAACTAGACCAATAGCCTTAGCAGCACCTGTAGAGTTAGGAACGATATTGCAAGCACCAGCTCTAGCTCTTTGAACATCACCTTTTCTTTGAGGACCATCAAGAATCATTTGGTCACCAGTGTAAGCATGAACAGTAGTCATGATACCTGAAGAAATAGGAGCATAGTCATTTAATGCCTTAGCCATAGGAGCTAAGCAGTTTGTAGTACAAGAAGCAGCAGAAATTACTGTATCTTCTGAAGTTAGAGTTTCATGGTTTACATTGTAAACGATAGTTGGAAGATCATTACCAGCAGGAGCAGAAATAACAACTTTTCTAGCACCAGCCTTGATATGAGCTTCAGCCTTAGCCTTAGAAGTATAGAAACCTGTACATTCTAGAACTACATCAACATTTAATTCACCCCAAGGTAATTCTTCAGCCTTAGGCATAGCATAGATTGTAATTTCCTTACCATCAACAGTGATAGAACCAGGAACCTTAACAGTCTTGCCATCTTCTTCTAAAACTGCTTCCTTGTAGTCAACTGTATGCTTGTTTTCACCAAACTTGCCACAGAAACCACCTTGAGCAGAATCATACTTTAATAGAGTAGCTAACATCTTAGGAGATGTTAAATCGTTGATAGCAACAACTTCATAACCTTCAGCATCAAACATTTGTCTGAAAGCTAAACGACCAATACGGCCAAAACCATTAATTGCAACTTTAACAGCCATTTAAAAAATTTCCTCCTTATAAATTGCATTAATATTATACACTAATTCTCAAACGTTTATTAGAGAATTAACAAGTATAACCAAAACAAAAGGCTACATAAAAGTAGCCTAATTTAATTATTCACCAACAGTGATTGAAGTAATATGTGGATTAGCTCCTTCATACCAATATAAGAAGCCTTCTACACTAATTACATCGCCTTCTTGTAAAGACTGAGCAGTCTTATAAACTTCTGTATCTGGATTAGTTAAATAGTTTTCAACACAAAGATTTACTTCAACATCGCCTTGCATACAAGTGATATATAAATCTGGATCATATTCAGAATCCTTAGTTTCAACGCTTACTACCTCAAGACCATTAATAGCAACCTTTTGGTTCATATATTCAGCAAGCTTTTCGCTATCGCTTAATAAATCAGTAACATCATTAGCAGGCATAATAGCTACATCTTGATCTGCATATACTTCAACACTAGCATCAACGATTTCAACTTCGCCACTCCATTCAGTCTTAGTACCAGTTACCTTAACTAAAGTACCTTCACTAATTGTATTAGCAGTTTCTTCATCCATCTTAGCATTGTATACAAAATAACCGCCATCACTGTCCATGCCATATAAAGTCATAACACCTTGGCCATTATCTTCCCACCAGCTTTGATGAGCTTGAACATACATCAATACTTCAACTTCTGAATCATTTTCTGCAGCCATGAAAGTTTCATAAGTATCCTTAGCTGTAGGTAAATCAGCAGCAGTAGTTTCAGTTGCCTCAGGTGTAGTAGTTGTAGTAGGTTCTGCTTCTTCCTTGCTAGAAGAACAAGCAACTAAACCACAAGCCATAAGAACTGATAACATAATAGTTAATAGTTTTTTCATTTTTTTCTCCTTCGTTGTCATAAAACAACAAAAGTATTATAGCCCAATTTAGAAAAAATAGAGAACTTATTAATTATTAGGATCCTTGTACTTCATATTGTTTTCATCTTCATCTTTTGGTTGCTCATACTTTACATCCTTATTATTAGCCTTATCAAACTTCTCTTTTAACTCATTATAAGAGAAACCATCAAGAGCTACACCCTTATACTCATAAGCCTTACCAAAACCTAAAATACAAATAAATATAGGCTTTAAAAGAATCAAACCAATTGTAAAACCGATACCTTGACCAAAACTTTCTGCTTGCTTATAACGATGTATACATTTAATAAGCACAATTAATAGCCATGCTATTTGACCAATAATAGGAATTGGAGAAAGTATGCCCAATAAAATCGGAACCACAAATAACCAACCATTACCCCAAAACAATAAATATTCAACATAATCATTATAGAAAGGTACAATTGAAGCCCAACCTGGCTTATTTGCTTTTTTAAATACCTTCCACTTGCCAATAATAATTACAAGCCATATGGCAATAATTAACACAAGATATGTACTTAAAAAAGCTAAAATTATAGAACTTGCATCCATATAAAATCCTCCTTAAATGTAACAATTTTATCATGAAAAAAGGATAGTTAATAAACTACCCTAAACATTAAACTTAAAGAAGATTACATCTCCATCTTTTACGAGATACTCTTTACCTTCTTGCCTTACCTTACCAGCTTCTTTTAATTTTACTTCTGAGCCATATACCATCATATCATCATAGGCATATACTTCAGCCTTAATAAAACCCTTTTTGAAATCAGTATGGATAACCCCAGCACAATCTGGAGCCTTCATACCATCTGTAAAAGTCCAACCTCGACATTCATCTTTTCCTACAGTAAAGAAAGTCTTTAAACCCAAAGTCTTATAAGCCTTTAGAATTAACTCATCCAAACCAGAATGAGATATACCCAAATCATCTAAGAAAGCTTGTTTATCTTCCTTACTTAAATCAGATAACTCTTCTTCAATATGGGCACTGATTGCCACAACCTCACTATTTTCCTTTTTAGCATATTCTTTTAAAGACACAAAATGAGGATTTGAATCTGGATCATTAATTTCTTCTTCTTTGATATTGCCAATATAAATAACAGGCTTAGCAGTTAAGAAACAAAATTGCTTGATATATGCTCTTTCTTCATCATTAAAATCTAAAGACCTAATCAATATTGACTTATTTAAAGCATCCTTAATACGCTTTAAAATATTATATTCAAATAAAGACTCACTATCCTTAGTAGTCAAAGCCTTCTTCTCTACCTTAGAAATACGATTATCACAAGTAGCGATATCAGCCATTATCAACTCATAGTTAATAATCTCAATATCATCAACTGGATCAATACGATTATAAACATGTTGGATATCATTATCCTCAAAACACCTAACAACATGACAAATCGCATCTACTTCTCTAATATTAGCCAAGAACTTATTTCCAAGTCCCTCACCATTGCTTGCTCCTTTAACAAGACCTGCTATATCAGTAAATTCAAAAGTAGTAAAAATAGTCCTTTCTGGTTCAAAAATCTTAGCTAGATTAATTAATCTTTCATCCTTTACCTCAACCACACCAACATTAGGCTCAATTGTTGCGAAAGGATAATTTGCAGCCTCTACTCTTGAATTTGTAATAGCGTTAAATAAAGTTGACTTACCAACATTTGGTAGTCCAATAATTCCTGCAGTTAAACTCATAAAATTATTTTACACCACAAACAAAGCCAAAAACATCGGAACAGTAATTAGACCCAAGATATTTGAAACCAAAGCCATACTAGCACCAAGAGTAGTATCCTTACCAAAAGCACTTGGAACAACAATTGTATTTAAACCCAAAGGCATAGCACAAATAAAAATAAGTAAAGTAATAATATCTGATCTTAGACCAATAAACCTACATACATATAAAACAACAAAAGGAAGTATGATACATCTTATACAAGTCAATAAATAAACACGCTTATTAGTAAATAAAGTCTTAATATCATATCCACCAATTACTAAACCTGTTAAAATCATCGCCAAAGGTGAGAAACAATTAGCCAAATTACTAATAGTATTTTCAATAAACAAAGGTAACTTAATACCACTTAGCCCTAATATAATTCCAATAATCATAGAAACAACTATAGGATTAATTAACTTTCTAAAAGAAAAAGAATCACCACTTAACCACACATAACCAATAGAAAAAGCCAAAACATTTAAAGGCATTGAAAAAATTAAATACTTATATAACATTTCTGATCCAAACAAAGCACTTACTAAAGAATTGCCCATAAAAGAAAAATTAACTACAGACATTGAATAAACAAAAATACCCTTTTCATTATTATTAGCCTTAAATAAAGGTAGGCAACAATACGCAACGCCCACTTGTAATAAGACAAAAAATAAACC
>CAVBAX010000117.1:0-4615 GCA_963593105.1 Candidatus Methanomethylophilaceae archaeon
GAAATTCCTTATCTTGTAAATAAACAGGTTATGTATGATAAGATACATGAACTTGCAAAGGAAAAGATAATTGAAGGTATTTCAGATATGAAAGATCTTTCTAATGATAGAAATGGTATTCGTATTGAAATTGAACTTAAAAAAGATGTTCAACCAGAAGTTGTTTTAAATCAATTGTATAAGCTAACTCCTGTTCAATCTTCTTTTGGTGTAAATAATAATGTCCTTGTTGATAATAAACCAATGTTATTGTCTTTAAAGGAAATTATTAAGTTATATATTGAACATCAAATAGATGTTATTAGAAGAAGAACTGAGTTTGACTTAAAAGAAGATGAAAAAAGAGCTCATATCTTAGAAGGTTTAAAGATTGCCTTAGATAATATCGATAGAATTGTTGAAATTATCAAGACAAGCAGAACCGATGAAGAAATATTAATTAAATTTAATGATGAATTTGGCATTGATGATAAACAAGGTGAGGCAATTCTTTCTATGCAACTTAGAAGATTGTCTGGTTTATCATATGAAAAGATTTGTGCTGAATTAGATGAATTATATAAAGAAATTGATGATTTAAAAGACATCTTGGCTAATCATAGTCGTGTTATTCAAATTATTAAAGATGAATTAACTGTAATTAAAGATAAATTTAATGATCCTCGTCGTACAGAAATTATTGATGGTGAAGTTGATGTAGAAGATGAAGATTTAATTTCAGTTGAAAACATTATTGTTTCTTTATCAAGTAATGGCTATATTAAGCGTTTACCTGTAAATACTTATAAGACTCAAAATAGAGGTGGTAGAGGTATTAAGGGTATGACTTTAAATGAGGATGATGTTGTTGAACAAAATATCACAATGTCTACTCATGATCACTTATTACTTTTCACTAATAAAGGTAAGGTATATAGAGTTAAGGGTTATAAGATTCCTGAATCTTCTAGATCTGGTAAGGGTATTCCAGTAATTAATATTATTAGTATTGAAAAAGATGAAAAGGTTAAGGCTCTTGTTCCAATTAATAGAGAATGGGAAGTAAAGGGCTACTTGTTCTTTGTGACTAAGAATGGTTTATGTAAGAGAGTAGAAGCCAAAGAATTTGAATCAATCAGACAATCAGGTAAGATTGCGATAACTATGAAAGAGGATGATGAATTGGTAGATGTTAAACCAACTCTAGGTGATGATGAAATTATCATTGGTGCCGCTAATGGTAAGGCTGTGCGTTTTAATGAAAATGGTGTTAGAGCTATGGGACGTAACGCAAGTGGTGTTAGAGGTATGAATGTTGATGGTTCATATGTAATTGGTGCATGTACTTCAAAAGAAGGTAAACAAATTCTCGTTGTTTCTAAATATGGTTATGGTAAGAAGACAGATATTGAAGAATATCGAATTACATCAAGAGGCGCTAAGGGTGTTAAGACTATCAATATCAATGAAACAAATGGTGAACTAGTTGCCCTTAAGGCGGTTAATGGTGATGAAGATGCTCTAATCATGAGAAATGATGGTGTCATTATTAGAATTTCTCTAGAACATGTTTCAACATTAGGCAGAGTTACTAAGGGTGTTAAATTAATTAAGCCTGAACAAAACACTTATGTTAAGACGGTTACATTAATGGAACATGAAGAAAGTTTGGAAGAAGAACAAGCTATAGAAATAAAAGAGAGTGAATAACTCTCTTTTTTGTTATAATCAAAGAGTCTAAAACGTTGCACCTATATGGGCGACAGGGGAGGATTTTAATGAATTTTTATATTACTTAAGAAGCACAATTTTATTTTTTTATGTTGTGCTTTTATTTTGGAGGTTTTATATGTTACTTGTTGTAGATATTGGAAATATTAATATTGGTTTAGCTGTCTTTGATAAAGATGAGATGATTTCTACATTTAATATTAAATCTATTGATAATAAGTCAAGTGATGAATATGGAATTTTACTTATATCTTTACTTAAAAATAAAAATATAAATCCTGAAGATATTGATGGTGTTATAATCGCAAGTGTTGTACCTAAAATTGTCTATAGTTTTACTTCAGCAATTATTAAATATTTAAGTATGGAACCATTAATTGTTGGTCCTGGTGTAAAAAGTGGTGTATCTATTCATTATGATAATCCTAAGGAAATTGGTGCTGATAGAATCGCTACTGTTGCCGGGGCAATAAAAGATTATGGAAACAATCTTTTAGTTATAGATTTTTCAACAGCTATTTCTTTTGACTATATTGATGAAAAATCTAATTATCGTGGTGGTTGTATGGTACCTGGTATTAGTATTTCTGTTAATGCGCTATCTAAAAATTGTGCGATGTTACCAAACGTAGAAATCAAAGAGTGTAACAGTGTTCTTACAAATAATACAGTAAGCGCAATGCAAGCAGGATTATATTTTGGCTATCTAGGTATGGTTGAATCATTGATAAATGAATTTAAAAAAGAAACTAATAAAGATATTAAAGTAGTCGCAACAGGTGGTTTTGGTAAAATCTTTAAAAATAATTCTAATTTGATTGATGTCTATGATGCTAATATCGCATTTAAAGGACTTAAAAACATTTATTTTAAAAATAAGAAAGATTAAAAATGAAAAATACAAAAAGAATTACTACTATTTCAATGTTTGTAGGACTTGTTGTTGTTTTACAAATAGTTGCTACTTTTATTAATTTTGGTGGTTTTCCAATCACTCTTACTCTTGTTCCGATTATTGTAGGTGGAGCATTATTTGGACCAGGTGTTGGATCAATTTTAGGTACTGCCTTTGGTTTAGTTGTAGCCATTATGGTATTAACGGGAGCTGATCCAAGTGGTGCAACAATGCTAGCGATGCATCCTATTATTACAATTAGTGCTTGTATCTTAAAGGGTACTTTTGCTGGATTGTTTAGTGCACTTGCTTATAAGTCTATTAGTAAGAAAAATAAATTAGCTGCTATTTTTACTGCTAGTGCTATTGCTCCTATTACCAATACTGGTATTCTTGCCTTAGTCATTATTTTATTTTTTGATGGAGCATTTGTTACATTTATTTCTTTATTCATTACTGTTAATTTCGCAATTGAACTATTAATAGATTTACTGTTAGCTCCTGGACTTTTAAGAATTATTGATTCACATAAATAGTTTTGTGATATTATTTAGTTACGTTAATTAGGGAATATAGTAAGATTTCTTATTTATAGAGAGGTAACAATCGGTGTAAGTTACTAGTAAGTGCTTATGAATCTACCCTAAAGTTGATTTAACAAATCACGTGTATTCGCGTTAAGAATTAAGTTAAAAATAAAGGTGGTACCGCGATTTTCGCCCTTGTGCTACCTTTTTTATTTTAGGAGGCTATTATGATTGATATTAAACTTATTCGTGAAAATCCAGAATTAGTAAAAGAAAACATCAAAAAGAAATTCCAAGATAATAAACTTGAAATTGTTGATGAAGTAAAAAAGTTGGATGAAGATTATCGTGCACTTCGTGTTCAAGCTGATGAACTTAGAGCTAGAAGAAATGCCATTTCTAAAGAAATTGGTCAATTAATGAAACAAGGCTTAAAAGAAAAGGCTGAAGAAGTTAAAGCTGAGGTCGCAAAGATTGCCAAGGAAATAGAAGAAGATGAAGCTAAAGAATTAACTCTTGAAGCTGATATTAAAAAGAAAATGATGGTAATTCCAAATATTGTTGATCCATCAGTTCCAATTGGAAAAGATGATTCTGAAAACCAAGAAATTGAACAATTTGGTGTAAAAAGAGAATTTGACTTTGAAATTCCTTATCATGTAGACATTATGGAAAAACTAGATGGTATTGATTTAGATTCTGCTAGAAAAACATCTGGTAATGGTTTCTATTATCTAAAAGGTGATATTGCTAGACTTCATTCTTCAATTTTATCTTATGCAAGAGATTTTATGATTAATAGAGGATTCACTTATTATATTCCTCCATTCATGATTAGAGGCGATGTAGTTAATGGCGTTATGTCTTTCTCTGAAATGGAAAATATGATGTATAAGATAGAAGGGGAAGACCTATATCTTATTGGTACTAGTGAACATTCTATGATTGGCAAATTTATTGATACTATTGTAGATGAAAAAGATTTACCACAAAAGATGACTTCTTATTCTCCTTGTTTTAGAAAAGAAGTTGGTGCTCATGGTATTGAAGAAAGAGGTGTTTATCGTATACACCAATTTGAAAAACAAGAAATGGTAGTTGTATGTAAACCTGAAGATTCAAAAGATATCTATAATGAATTATGGAAGAATACAGTAGATTTCTTCTTAACATTAGATATTCCAGTTAGAACACTTGAATGTTGTACTGGTGATTTAGCTGATTTAAAAGTTAAGTCTTGTGATGTAGAAGCATGGTCTCCAAGACAAAAGAAATATTTCGAAGTTGGTTCTTGTTCAAATTTAGGTGATGCACAAGCAAGACGTTTAAAGATTAGAATTAAGGGTGAAAATGGCAATTATTTCGCTCATACTTTAAACAATACTGTTGTTGCGCCTCCTAGAATGTTGATTGCTTTCTTGGAAAATAATATCAATGCAGATGGTTCTGTTAATATTCCTAAGGCCTTACAACCTTATATGGG
>CAVBAX010000118.1:0-4525 GCA_963593105.1 Candidatus Methanomethylophilaceae archaeon
TATCTATCTTGTAAGACTTGCAACAATCTTTTTTAAAAGCAATCGCTTTATATCTTATAGATTTTTCTACAAAGTTTTTTCACTGATATTGTTGATTTTAATCCATGAATCAAAGCTTGCATCTTTTAATAAAGGTTTATACAAGAGATTAACAAAAATCTAAAGATTCTAGTATTTAATTAAATCAACAAGAATTGTATTATGTAATTTTCTATAGGTTTCAGGAATACTTGAATCAGTAACTATAAAGCCTTTATCAATACTTCCAAAACTAATAGTGCATATTTTATTAAATTTACTAGAATCAGCTAATACATATCTTTCTTTACATTTATTATAGGCGACTTCTTTAATTTGTCCTTCTTGAGGGTCTGGTGTTGTAAGTCCTTCTTCAATGCTTATACCATTTGTTCCAAAAAAGCCAATTGTAAAGTTTAATTTTTCTAAATAATGATATGTATCAGAACCAACAAGGGCTTCGGTCTTTGACTTTAAAGTGCCTCCTGTTACATAGACAATATGGCCATCTTTAGATAGATGATTGGCATGACTTACACAATTTGTAATATAAGTAGCTTTCTTATTTTTCAAATAAGGAATCATCATACCAGTAGATGTGCCAGCATCTAAATAAACAACGTCATTATCTTTTACAAGGCTTGCACAATATTTGGCAATTTCTCTTTTGGCTTCTATATTTAAATTTAATTTTTCACTTACTTCTTTTTCTTCGGTTTCAATATCATTGTCAAGTGTTAAAGCACCACCATGAACTTTTTTAATTAAGCCTAGTTTAGCCATTTGATTTAGATCTCTTCTAACAGTTGATTCAGAAGCATTTAACAATTCCATAAGTTCAGTTACACTTACACTTTTCTTTTCGTTGGTTATATTTAAAATGATTCTTTTTCTTTCTTCATTTAGCATTTTTTACTTCCTTTATAAAAATTATAGATTTATGTCTAAAAAATGTCAAAATCAGTCATTTTCATTCATAATATGATTGACAATGATTGTTTATGAATATATTATGATAATGGTTAATCAATTATAAGCAGATTCATTCAAATACAGTCAGGTACCACTTTATTTGAAAAGGAAAGGAGTGCAAATGATATATACTGTTACTTTTAATCCTTCACTTGATTACATTGCAAGTTGTGATAACTTCACTCTTGGTGAAACAAACCGTACTACTAAGGAAATAATTTATCCAGGTGGTAAGGGAATTAATGTATCTATTGTCTTAAGAAACTTGGGACTAGATACTACTGCACTAGGTTTTCTTGCAGGGTTTACAGGAGATGAAATCAAGAGATTAATTCTAAAAGAAGGAATCAAAAATGAAATGATTGAAGTTAATAATGGTTTTTCTAGAATCAATATTAAACTTAGATCAAAACAAGAAAGTGAGCTTAATGGTATGGGTCCAACAATTGATGAAGAATCAATTAAGAAGCTATATCAAAAGTTAGATAATTTAAACAGTGATGATATTTTAGTTCTTGCCGGTAGTATTCCTAGTTCTATGCCTTCTAATATCTATAGTAATATCATGGATTATCTAAAAGAAAAAAAATTAAAGATAGTTGTAGATGCAACCAAGGACTTATTACTAAATGTTATTCCTTATAGACCATTTCTTATCAAGCCAAACAAACATGAACTTGGTGAACTATTTAATGTAGAACTAAATAGCAAAGAAGAAGTTGTTCCATATGCAAGAAAACTACAAGAATTAGGTGCAAGAAATGTTCTTGTCTCACTAGCTGGTGAGGGTGCACTGTTAGTTAGTGAAGACAAAAAAGTATATTCTAGCAAAGCACCAAAAGGTAAAGTATTAAATTCAGTTGGTGCAGGTGATTCTATGGTTGCAGGCTTCTTATATGGTTATTTAACATATAAAGATTATAATGAAGCATTTAAATATGGAATAGCCACAGGTAGTGCAAGTGCTTTTTCAGAAGAACTTGCTAAGTTAAATGAGGTTAAAGAGCTCTATAAAACACTTTAAGGGGGAGAAAATGAAAATTACAGACTTATTAGCTAAAGAAAGCATAAAGTTAAACGCAACAGTTTCAAGTAAAGAAGAAGTCTTATCTACTATGGTTGATTTAATGGACAAAAGCGGTAAGATTTCTGATAAAAAATTATATCTTGACGCAGTTAAGGCAAGAGAAGAAGAAGGAACTACAGGTGTAGGTGGAGGCATCGCCATACCACATGGAAGATGTTCAGGTGTTAAACAAGCCGGCCTTGCCGCTATGAGCATTAAAGGTGGTGTAGAATACAATGCCCTAGATGGTAATCCTGTTGATTTAGTATTCCTTATTGCAGCTCCTGAAAATTCAGGCAATGTACACTTAGAAATATTATCAAAGCTCGCTACTATGTTAATGGATGATGAATTTGTACAAAAATTAAAAGATGCATTAACAACAGAAGCCTTCCTTGAGATTATCGATAAAGCAGAAGCTAAAAAAGATGAAGAAAACAAAAAGAAAGAAGAAGTAAGTCCATCAATAAATGTAGTTTCAGGTAGCCATTTAATACTTGCGGTTACCGCATGTCCTACCGGTATCGCTCATACTTATATGGCTGCCGAGGCAATAGAAAAAGCATGTAAAACTAAAGGCTATCAAGTAAAGGTTGAAACAAGAGGCTCAGGTGGCGCTAAAAACATCTTGACCGATGAAGAAATAAATAAAGCTGATGGCATTATTGTTGCTGCTGATACAAATGTACCAATGGATAGATTTGATGGTAAGAAAGTAATTGAGTGCCAAGTTTCTAAGGGCATTAATAAAGCAGATGAATTAATTGAAACAATTGTCAAAGGTGAAGCCCCTATTTATAAGGCTGTCGGTGTTAAAAAAGAAAACAAACAAGAAGACAGTAAGGGACATCAAATTTATAAGCATTTAATGAATGGTGTATCGCATATGTTACCGTTTGTAGTGGGTGGAGGAATATTGATCGCAATTGCTTTTTTAATTGATGGTATGGCCTATGATATTAACAGCTTAACACCTGAACAAAGATCAGCATTTGGTACCCTATCACCTCTTGCCAACTTATTAAAAGGTCAAATTGGTGGTGTTGCCTTTGGCTTTATGCTTCCAGTGCTTGCGGGCTTTATTGCCATGTCAATTGCTGATAGACCAGGACTTGCCGTAGGTATACTTGGTGGTTCTATTGCCGCTAATGGTACTTCAGGTTTCTTAGGTGCTTTAGTAGCAGGTTTCTTAGCAGGCTATATTACAAATCTATTAAAGAAAGTATCTGATAAAATTATTCCTAATTCATTAGATGGAATAAAACCAGTATTAATTTATCCGTTATTTGGAATGTTGATTGTAGGAATATTAATGGTATATACAATTGAACCAATAGTAGGCGCAATAAACACTGCATTAAATAATGGTTTAAGTTCACTAAGTGGTATGAATGTTATCTTACTTGGCGCAATTGTTGCAGGTATGATGGCGATTGATATGGGTGGTCCATTTAATAAAGCGGCCTATGTATTTGGTGTAGCATCTATCGCTTCTGGCAACTACAACATTATGGCAGCTGTTATGATTGGTGGTATGGTTCCACCTTGTGCAATCGCTTTAGCTACTATCTTATTTAAGAAAAAATTTAGTGAAGCTGAAAGAAAATCAGGACCTACAAACTTCATTATGGGCTTAGCATTTATTACAGAAGGTGCAATACCATTTGCTGCAGCAGACCCATTACATGTAATTCCTTCATGTATTGTTGGAAGTAGCTTAGCAGGTGCTCTATCAATGGCCTTTAATTGCACATTAATGGCTCCTCATGGCGGTATCTTTGTCTTTCCAGTAGTTGGTAATCCATTAATGTATCTAGTAGCTCTTGTTGCAGGTACAATACTTGGCGCAATTTTATTAGGACTATTAAAGAAAGATATTGTTGAATAACAAAACATTTAGGGCATCAATCGATGCCCTTTTAAATTCCCTATAAACATAAAACTGGAATTAAAAAAATCCCCTACTTAATAGACACTTACTATCGAAAATATCTATAACTTGGTCCATATCCGTCCTAAGTTATAGATTTCGTTAAAAGAATTCACTTTAATATCTATTATGTTTTATTTATTTCTTATTACTTAGTAGAACAATCGTTTCTGTATGATTGATATTTGTAAATGGAAACATATCTACTGGTTGAATAGCTTCAATCTTATAGCCATTTTTAGTTAAGTTTAATAGATTGTTTCTAAGTGATTCAGGTCCACAAGAAATATAAACAATCTTCTTTGGTCTTAATCTATATACTGCTTTTAAAAACTTATCACTTACCCCACTTCTTGGTGGATCCATAATCAAAGCGTCAATTGGCATTTTGTTTTTGTCCATAAAATGACCAGCATCATCACATATAAAAGATGCGTTTTCAATTTCGTTGATTTTAGCATTTTTAATTGCGTCTTTTACAGCGCTTTGATTAAGTTCTACACCTATTACTTTCTTAACATTTTTAGAAGCTATTAAGC
>CAVBAX010000119.1:0-4463 GCA_963593105.1 Candidatus Methanomethylophilaceae archaeon
TATTGATGCTTTGATTGGTTGCCATGTATGCAACTCAAAAAGAGAAGCAAGAGACTTAATTTCTGGTAATTCTATTTCAATTAATGGTGAAAAAGTCAATGATATTAATTTTATTCTAGATGAAAAAGATGCTTTTGATGGTAAATTAACAATTATTAAAAAGGGTAAGAAATTTTATTACGCTGTAAATTTTAAATAAAAATGATTATTAAGAAGATTTTAAGTTGTCTTTTAATAGTGTTTTTATTGACTGCTTGTACTGATAGTTCAACTATTAATAAAAGCTCTAGTGAAAGATATAATTCAATGATTGAACAATTAGTTTCACGTACTGACTTTAAAACAAGTAGTGAATATTTTGATATTGCTTTTCAAATAACTTCTATTGATGGAGGCTATCGTTTTTATATAACCATCGATAACCCTAAGGTTGCTATGTATAATGTTGAAGCAATTGCAATTGAATCTGGTGTTGATTATAGCAATAATATGGCAGCTAATATTGGTTTGTTTGAAAATGGAAATTATTCTTTGATTCCTAATCAATCAAATGTTTCTAAGGGTTTTGTTAAAGGTGTGAATATCTCTGGTACTACAACAAATGCTGAACCAACTTTATATGTACTTGTTGTATGGTCTAACAAAGATTTAAGTATTACCAAAAGAGAATTCTTTAGACTAGGAGTTACAAATGAAGAATAAAAATAAAAAAAATGAGTCGTTGATGATAGCGGCCTTAACTTCTTCATTTGGTATTTTTATTTCTAAGGCTTTGGGACTTATCTACTATTCGCCACTTTCATCATTTGCTGGAGAAGCAAATATGGCGTTTTATTCGATTGCCTATACTTATTATGATTTATTGCTAAAGATATCTAGTGCTGGCATTCCTTTTGCGATTGCTGCTTTAGTATCTAGATATTATGCTAAAGAAGATTATAAGACCGTTTTATTAATAAAGAAACTTGGCATTTCAATTGTTATGTCTTTAACTTTTGTAGTGGCACTTGTTTTTTTATTAGCTTCTCCTGCTTTAGCTAGACAATCGATGGGTTCAGCCGCAACAATTGAAGATATAGCACATTTACAAACGATATTTACAATCCTTCTTTTTGCGGTTATTCTCGTGCCTTTTTTAAGTGCGATAAGGGGCTATTATCAAGGTCTTAAAAGGCTTGATTTATATGGTTCTTCGCAAGCATTAGAACAATTTGTAAGAGTATTTTGTATTATCTTTTTTGGCTTTTTACTTGTAAGAGTTATTAAGCTTGAATCAATATATGCTATATATGCCGCAATCGCTGCAGCTGCTCTAGCAGCTCTTGTTACTATTGTTTTCTTTTTATGTTTTACAAAAGAGGATGATAAGCATATTAATGAACTAGTTAAGAAACAACAAAGTAAACAAGTTAGCAAAAAAGTATTACTACAAGAAATTATTTCTTTAAGTGTTCCATATTTATTGATTTCTTTTTTAGGCTCGTTAAGTGCACTTATAAACTCGACTTTCTTTATGGATACCATGACTAAGTCTGGTGTAAGTGTTGAACAGGCTAAACTAGAAATGGGTATATTACTTGCTAATTGTAATAAACTTTCTAGTATTCCTCAGGTCTTAACCCTAGGTTTTTCTTCAGGACTTGTTCCATACTTGTCTGAATCATTTGAAAAACAAGATGTTAAGACGCTAAATAAACAAATTATTTCCTTGATTGAAACTGCTTTCTTTATTTTGATTCCGGTTTCTTTTATATTCTTCTTTTTCGCAAGAGATATCTATTTTATAATGTATGGAAATTCTAATCTTGATGTAGGAACCAATTTATTTAAGTTTTACACTTTAGTAACCTTTACTGATACAATTGCACCAATTTTATCAAGTATTATGATTACTTTAAGACTTAAAAAAGAGGCTACTTTAACACTTCTTTGCAGTTGCGGGATTAAATTAATTACTTTCTTTATCCTTGTTAGGTTAATGGGTTCTAATGGCATGAGTTTATCGACTGCTATTAGCTCGATGTTTGTAATATGCACATATATTCTAATATTAAAGAAGAAATTCAATACTAAGTTCTCTTTAACTTTAAGAAAGACCTTGTTTATTGTGATTTCTTCATTAATTATGGTTCTACCTATATATGGAATTCATTCATTATTACATTTTAGTTATACAAGTAGAATCGTTGATATTGGTTTAATGGCACTATGTGGTATCGCGATGGTTTCAATATATTATTTTGTAACAGTTACATTTAACTTACCACAAGCGATATTCGGTATTAAAAATGTAAGCCCTAAGGCAATTTTAAAACGCTTTAGAGGCTAGATAAATATTTGATTACCTCATCAATTAAATTTGGTGGAGTGCTAGCTCCAGCTGTAACATAGATCTTATTTTGATTAATAAGATCTTTTTTATTTATTTCTTGATAATTACTTATTAAAAAACTTTTCTTAAAATGTTTAGCGCCCAATTCTTTTAATTTATTTGTGTTATTTGATTTAACATCACCAACAACATATAAAACATCACCATCATTAATGTTTGTAACCGCTAATTGTCTTGATGAGGTTGCATTACAAATTTCTTTTTGAACTAAACAAGTAGGATATTTGTTCTTTAGGATATTTATCATTTCTTCTACTTCCATATATGACATTGTTGTTTGATTGGTGACAAATATTTTATTGTTACTAATATTTAATTTTTCAATATCATTAATATTACATACCAAATGTATTTTATTAGATAAAGCCAACACCGCTTCAGCTTCAGGATGTTTTTTCTTACCAAAGTAGATTACTTCATAATCATTATTCAAGTAAGTTTTAATTAGTTCTTTATTTTTTATAACATCAACACAACTTGCATCAACACATATTAGTCCTTTATCTTTAGCTTTTTGTTTAATTTGATCAGATATTCCATGAGCTGTAAATATTACAACGCCTTCATTTATATCATCTAATAGTTCTTCTTTAGATTTAATTGAATCATCTAGAGTAATGACACCAAGATCTGACATTTGTTTAGAAACATAGGAATTATGTACAATCATTCCTAGTATATAGATATTTGAATTAGGGTATTCAATTCTTGTCTTTTTTACAATGTTGATAGCGTTAACCACGCCTTTACAATAGCCGCTTGGCACAATTCTTTTTATTTCCATGTACTCATTTTAGCATGCTATAATAGGTGACGTGAAAAAGACGACTGAAGAATTTTTAAAATTAAATAACTTTACAGAACTAACAAATGTGCAAAAGAAAGTGTTGGAATTTGCAAACTCAAAAAAGGATGTAATTGCGATATCTAAGACAGGTACAGGTAAAACTCATGCCTATCTAATTCCAATTATTGAAAATATTAATACTCAATCTGATAAGACACAAGTATTGATATCTTTACCTACAAGAGAGTTGGCTTATCAAGTTTATCAAAATGCTAAAGTAATGTGTAAAGTATTGCCAGATCTTAGAATTAGTTTATTGGCTGGTGGTACTGATAAGAATAAACAATCATCTTTAATGCCGCATATCATTATTGGTACACCTGGTAGAATTAAAGATTTGTTTGTTAAAAACTTGATTCGTGTTGATTTTGTACAAATGTTTGTAATTGATGAAGCTGATATGACTTTGGATTATGGATTTTTAGAAGATATTGATATTGTATTTTCTCATATGGTTAAAAATCCTGAAATTCTATGCTTTTCAGCTACATTTCCTGCTTCCTTAGAACAATTTACTAAACGTTATTTAAATAACCCCAAGATTATAAGAGTAGAAGATAAGAAAAGAGATCCAAAGATTGCACATATCTTGGTTCCATGTAAACATAAAGATTATAAAGAAAAACTACTTGATGTTTTACCTTTAATTAATCCATATGTTTGTTTAATATTCGCCAATACTAAGGAAATGGCTGATGAAACTTATAAATATATGCTTGATAATGGCTATAAAACATTGCTGCTTCATGGAGGCCTAGAGAGCAGGGATAGACAAAAAGCTATCAAACAACTTGCAAGTAAAGAATATACCTATGTTGTATGTTCTGATGTGGCAAGTAGAGGTATTGATGTAGATGCTGTGAGCCATGTTATTTCCTTAGGTTTTCCTAAGGATCTAGATTTCTATATTCATAGAGCTGGTAGAACTGGTAGAAATAGTAAAGATGGAACTGTTTATTGTTTGTATAAAGAAGATGATGTTAATGCGATAAGAAATCTAGAAAAAAGAGGCATTATTTTCAATGCTAAAGATGTTAAAAATGGCGAATTTAAATCTGTTAAGTCACCAACTTATAAAAGAGTAAGAAAAAATGAAGAAGTAGAAAAGGCTATCGCTATGACTTTAACCAAGAAAAAGGAAAAAGTTAAGCCTAACTATAAAAAGAAGAAACAAAGAGCGATTGATGAAATCAAAAGGAAACAAAGAAGAGATTTCATTAGAGG
>CAVBAX010000120.1:0-4458 GCA_963593105.1 Candidatus Methanomethylophilaceae archaeon
GAATATTGTTGAAGTGCTTGAAACAATTAAAAATGTTATAAATTAAAAACCAAGATTAATCTTGGTTTTTTTTATCCCCCTTGGGGCTTGTGAATAATCCTTAAATATGAGAAAAATATGGATGTATTTTATTTAGGGGATTTTATGAATATAAAAAGAATTTTAATAATGCTATTAAGTACCTTGTTATTTATAAGCTTGGTTGCATGTAATAGCAATAATACAAGTAAGACTATAGATAGAGAAAGTGTAATTGTTGCGATAGGTTCTGAGCCTGAAACCCTAGATCCTACTCAAGGTTGGGGGCATGGCAATTCGCCAATTATTCAAAGCACTTTGGTTAAATATAACGCAAATCTTGAGTTTGAAAATGATTTAGCTACAAGTTATAAACTATCTGATGATGGTTTAACTTGGACTTTTAATATTAGAGAAGATGTTAAATTTTCCGATGGTGTTGCATTAACCGCAAGTGATGTTGCCTTTACGCTTTTAACAGCTAAAAAGGCAATGGGTTCAGTTGATTTAACTTATATGGAAACAGCTATTGCGTTAAATGATTATACAGTTGAAATTAAATTATCAAGTCCTACTTCAATCTTTTTAAACACTTTAGCTTCTATTGGCATTGTGCCAGAACATGCTTATGATGAAGATTATGGCAGAAACCCAATAGGTTCAGGACCATATAAGTTAGTTGAATGGATTCCTCAAGAACAAATGATATTAGAGGTAAATGAATATTATTATGGCGATATGCCAAATATTAAAAATGTAACAGTAGTCTTTATGTCAGAAGATGCTGCTTTAGCGGCAATAGAAGCTGGACAGGTTGATGTAGCTTATTCTACAGCTACACTTGCTAGTACTGTTGTAAGCGGCTATCACATTGAATCAATTAAGTCTTTTGATAATCGTGGCCTTACTTTGCCAGTATTACCAAATATTGGTGAAACAAGTGAAAATGGGGCACCTATTGGTAATAATGTGACTTGTAATAGGGAAATAAGACAAGCTATAGCCTATGGAATTAATCGAAATGAAATAGTAGATGTTGTATTAAATGGCTATGGTAGAGCTGCATATTCGGAAAATGATGGGGCACCTTGGAATAATAGTGAGGTTGCAATTGAAACAGATATTGAATATGCTAAAAAACTATTGGCTGATAATGGCTGGATAGATAGCGATAATGATGGAATAGTTGAAAAAGATGGTTTAAAAGCAGAATTTAGATGTGTATACGCAAGTGGAGACTCACTTCGCCAAGCGATTGCCCTTGCGATAAGTGAACAACTTTTAAATATTGGCATTAAAGTAAATGTCGAAAGTATGTCTTGGGATGAAATTATGAAGGTCATGTTTTCAGAGGCTGTAGTAATGGGTTGGGGCAGTGCTAATCCAAATGAGACTTATTATTTATATAGATCTGAGGGTGCCTTGCTTGATGACTTTTATAATCCAGAAGGCTATATGTCTGAAATTACTGATGAATATTTAAATAAGGCTATGCAAGCACTTACACCTGAAGAAGCAAACTCTTATTGGCAAAAGGTACAATGGGATGGTGTAACAGGTACTTCTATGAAAGGTGAATGCCCTTGGGTTTGGATTGTTAATTTAGATCATGTGACCTATATTAGAGATGGTTTATCAATCGGTAATCAACCAATACATGGCCATGGTCATGGATTAGCTTTAATACAAAATTTAAACGAATGGATTTGGAATATAGATGATTAAAAGATTATTAAATATCTTTATTAAAAATAGTATAAAGATTATCACTTTATTATTTGCGGTAAGTGGTATTTCTTTTTTACTATTAAATGCCTCTCCAATTGATCCTATAAATCAATATATTTTAAATTTAGGCACAACTATTTCGCCCGCTCAAAGAATTGAAATTGAAAACTACTGGGGTATTAATAAGACACCACTTGATAGATATATGTCTTGGCTAAATGAATTATTACATGGTAATTTTGGTATCTCAACAATATATAGAAGAGAAGTAATTGATGTAATTAAAGAACGTTTTATTAACTCTTTTGCGCTTATGTTATGTGCGTGGCTATTAGCTGGAATAATTGGTTTTTTCTTGGGTTGTCTAATGGGTATAAAAAGAGATAAATGGCAAGATAAATTAATCAAGAAGATTTGTTATATATTGAGTTGTATTCCAACTTTTTGGATTGGTCTTTTATTCCTTTTAATATTTGGCGTATGGCTTAAATGGTTTCCTATTGGTTTCTCTTCACCAATTGGTGTATTAAGTAAAGATGTATCATTAGGCCAAAGGATTTATCATTTAATACTTCCTGCACTAACTTTAAGTTTAACTTCATTTTCGAGTATCGCTTTACATACAAGAGAAAAACTAGTTGATGTTTTAAATAGTGAATATGTTTTATTCGCAAAAGCGAAAGGGGAAAGTGAATATACGATATTATTTAAACATGGCATAAGAAATACTATCATTCCTTCACTTAGCCTACAATTTTCTTCTTTTGCGGAAACTTTTAGTGGTTCTATAATGATAGAAAATGTCTTTAGTTATCCAGGACTTGGAAGTGCTTTATCAAGTGCTGGATTACAAGGCGATTTATCATTACTTCTTGGTATAACTTTATTTTCAACATTATTTGTTTATGTTGGTAATATGATTGCGAATTTATTATATGGAATAATAGATCCTTCAATTAAAGGGGTGAAATCATGAAAAAAATGAATCATCGTACAAAACTTTTAATTTTAATTTCTATTATGATTATTGTACTTGTAGCCATTTATGTCTTAGGCATTTTTATAAGTGATGAAATGATTAATTGTGGTTATTTAAATGGCAAACAATCTCCAAGTTTAAAACATCTATTTGGAACAGATGCCTTAGGAAGAGACTTATTTTTGCGTACGATAAAAGGTTTATCAACAAGTATTACCATAGGCGCAATTGCTTCTATTATTAGTGCATTTATCGCGATTATTGTGGGTATGCTTGTGACTATTAATTCAAAAATAGTTGACGCTATTATAAATTGGACAATTGATTTAGTAATGGGTATTCCTCATACTATTTTGATTATTTTAATTTCGTTTGTCTTTGGCAAAGGTATAAAAGGTTTACTTATTGGTATTTCCTTAACTCATTGGTGTAGTTTAGCAAGACTTATTGAAAGTGAAGTATTAAAGCTTCGTAATCAACAATATGTTTTGATTTCTAAAAAACTAGGCAAGTCTAATTATTGGATTTTAAAAAACCATATGTTGCCTCATTTATTACCACAGTTTATTGTTGGTTTAGTGTTGATGTTTCCTCATGCTATTTTGCATGAAGCATCTATTTCTTTTTTAGGCTTTGGCTTACCAGCTGAAAGCGCAGCTATTGGTATTATCTTATCAGAAAGCATGCGCTATCTATCTGTTGGCATGTGGTGGCTTTCAGTATTACCAGGACTAACTCTAGTTTTAATTGTTTTATTAATCGATAAAATCGGCGATTGCTTAAGGATGATTTTAGATCCTTACAGTAGCCAAAAGTAGGAGCCTTATGGAAATTTTGCAAATACATAATTTATCAGTTTCTTTTGATATGTATAACCGTGGCTTAAGCCAAAAAAAGCTTAAAGTTATTTCTGACTTAAATTTAAGTATTAAGCCAGGTGAAATTGTCGCAATAGCAGGATCTTCAGGTTCTGGCAAAAGTTTATTAGCATCAGCAATTTTGGGAATACTACCAGATAATACAGCTATCAATGGTCATATGTACTATAAGGGTGAAGAGCTTACTTTAAAAAGACAAAAAGAACTTAGAGGTAAGCAAATCGCACTGATACCTCAATCATTATCCTATCTAGATCCTTTAATGAAAGTAAAAAAACAAGTAGATGGTGATGAAAATAAAAGAAATAATATTTTTAATAGATTAGGATTGAGTAAAGATGTTAATAATCTATATCCCTTTGAACTATCTGGTGGTATGGCAAGAAGGGTTCTTGTTTCTACTGCCTTAATTTCTGATGCTGAATTAATTATTGCAGATGAGCCAACTCCTGGCATGAGTCTAGATCAGGCTTTAGAAGCTTTAAGAATGTTTAAAGAATTGGCAAGTGAGGGCAAGTCAGTTATTTTAATAACACATGATATCGATTTAGCGATTGAATTTGCTGATAGGGTTGCAGTTTTTTATGCCGGCACCATAGTTGAAACAACATTAGCTTCAAATTTTAAAAAAGGACCTGATTATTTAAAACATCCTTATTCAAAAGCCTTATGGCACGCTTTGCCACAAAATGATTTTAAGCCAATTGATGGCTTTCAACCATATGCAGATAATTTGCCTAAGGGTTGTTTGTTTGAACCTAGGTGTCCTTTTAAAGACAACAGATGTAAAGAAAGTTTACCACCAATCATTGAAACAAAAGATGGAGAAGTGAGGTGTTTTCATGAGTTTAATAG
>CAVBAX010000121.1:0-4439 GCA_963593105.1 Candidatus Methanomethylophilaceae archaeon
GGAAACTTTGAGAAATAATTTGTCTTAAAGATTCAACATCATTTGTATAGTAAGACATTACATCTCCTCTTTGATGGGTGTCAAAAAACTTAATAGGTAATGTTTCCATATGATCAAATAAAGTAGTCCTTAACTTGCTTAGTGTACCTTGGGTAAAAATAGCCATTAATTGGTTATACAATACACCAGCAATCAAACTTGTAAGATACAAAGAGGCAAGTATTATGATTAAATTTATTACTTCAGGTCTAACTTCATTAAAACTCAAATTATTTTCACCAGCTGTTTGAATTAAAGCGATAATCTTTTGTTGGAATATTGAAGGCAGAGAACTTATTACCGCATTAACAATAATCAAGATGATAATAAAAGGCAATAGTTTTGGATAGAATGAAAATAATAATTTAATCAAACGTTTAAGTGTTTTAGAACGATTTTCATCTTTTTTATTCATTTGTTTCATCCTTTCTTTCTGTACCTTGTTTGTTTTGTGAATAATAAACTTCTTGATAAATCTTATTATTCTTTAATAATTCTTCACTTGTGCCAATAGCGTCAATCTTACCATTATCCATAACAATAATGCGATCAGCATCTTCAACACTTGAAGTTCTTTGCGCAATAATAATCTTAGTAGTTTCAGGAATATAATCTTTCATCGCTTGTCTTATTAGGGCATCAGTTTTAGTATCTACTGCACTTGTAGAATCATCCATGATTAAAATCTTAGGTTTCTTCAATAAAGCACGAGCGATACATAGTCTTTGTTTTTGACCACCTGATACATTGTTTCCGCCTTGTTCAATATAAGTATCATAGCCTTTTGGCATTAAATCAATAAATTCATCTGCACAAGCTAAATGACATACATGTTTGATTTCATCAAGTGAAGCATCTTTATTACCCCATCTTATATTTTCAGCAATGGTACCAGAGAATAAAACATTTTTTTGTAAGACCATAGCGACAGAATCTCTTAGCACTGTTAAATCATATTCTCTAACATCTCTTTTACCAACTCTTACACTACCTTCACTTACATCATATAAACGTGGAATAAGTTGAACTAAACTTGATTTAGCTGAACCTGTACCACCAATAATACCAATTGTTTCGCCTGTCTTAATATGTAGGTCAATATCTTCAAGTACTGGCCTATCTGCATTAGCACTATATTTAAAACGTACATGATCAAAGTCAATTGAACCATCTTTTACTTCCTTTATTGGATTTTCAGGAGAAGTAAGATTGCTTTTTTCTTTTAATACTTCATAAATTCTAGTAGCACTTTCTTCAGAGAATGTAAGCATAACAAACAGCATTGAAAGCATCATCAAAGATGAAAGAATTTGGAAACTATAAGTTAATAAAGTAGAAAATTGTCCAACATCAAGTGAAACACCATTTGTAGTAATAATGGTTCTAGATCCAAAATATAATACAAACAACATTACTAAATACATGCACATTTGCATAAGTGGATTATTAAATGCAAGAATTCTTTCGGCTTTAGTAAAGATATTTCTAATGTCTTCACTTGCCTTGTCTAATTTTTCTTGTTCATAATCTTCTCTTACAAATGATTTAACTACTCTTATGCCTTTGATATTTTCTTCAATTGAATTATTTAAAATATCAAATTTAGGAAAACCAACTTTAAACAGTGGCATAGCTGCCTTAGCGATAATATATAGGCCAACAGCCAAAATAGGAATTACAATAAGAAAAACAATCGCCATCTTTCCACCCATATAATAGGCCATAAAGAAAGAAAACAACAAGTTAAGTGGTGCTCTAAAAGCAAGTCTTATAAGCATCATAAATGCCATTTGAACATTTTGAATATCAGTTGTAAGACGAGTTACTAAAGAGGCGCTTGAAAAGTTATCAATGTTGCCAAATGAGAAACTTTGAATGTTATAGAAAACATCCTGTCTTAAATTTTTCGCAAAACCACAAGTAGCATTAGCGCAAGTATATCCCGCTAAATAACCAAATAGTAAAGATACCATTGCCATGGCTAATAAAATATAAGCATAATGTAATATTCTATCAATGCCACATCCTACCTTAATTTCGTTAACAAGTAACGCTATAGTATAAGGAATCATAGCTTCCATGATTACTTCGCCAATGACAAAGATAGGCGTTAAAATCATTGGTAGCTTGTATTCACGTACACTTTTTGCAAGTTCTTTTATCATAAAACTACTCCCTTCTTATAAAATATGAACTCATATATTCTACATCAAATAATTAAAAAAATGCTTTGATTATTTTTGTATATTTTTGTCTAAAATTTAGATAATTAAACTAATAATAAAACAATTAATTAAATAAATAAGAAAAATAATACAATATATGTATGAAGAAAAACAAAGGATTTACCTTAGCTGAATTATTAATTATAGTTGCGATTATTGGCATACTTGTAGGCATATCTATTCCTGTTTTTTCTATGCAACTTGAAAAAAGTAGAAGAGCTGTAGATATGGCGAATGCTAGAAGTATAATCGCCGCACTTAAAAGCGGTATGAATGCTGGTGAAATAGAATTTACATCTAAAACCGCTATTGATGCCCATGATAGAGAGAATAAGTCATGTATTGCGATAGTTATATCAAAAAATAATATGAATTGTTTTGTATCTGGTGAAACAAAAATTGAAGGCCTAACATATGAAAACGATACAACAAGTTTTTTACGTATTAAAAACTATTTAAAAAATTGCGGAATCAAAAATTATAGCCTTTCTTCAAAAAATTCTAATAATGATGGTTGGGCTTTCTATACAGTATTTTTATATAGTGATGGAACAAGTAGAATCGCAAGTGGTACTAGTGATGATTCTAGTGAATATAAAGAAGATACTTTTGAATATCTAGCCTCAACTTGGTACAACAAAGAAAAATCTAATATTGAAAAGGCTATGAACTTATAATCTTTATTCATAAAAGGTTAACAAAAAAACTTAGTACCTACTAAAGAATCATTTTAAAAAAACCCATCAAATAGATGAGATATAAATAATTTTTTTCAATTAATGAAAATTAACTTTTTCAACCGCAACCCTACAAGTCTTCTTATAGAAAGCTATACCATAAAGTAAAATATCAGTTTTACCTTCATTAACTAGATAATCATAATATTTTTTATCATGGATTTGTTTTAATGCCCCCATACAAGCATTATCAAGCTTATCTATCTTATCTACGTTTTTTATTTCAATAACAGAACCCCTATTAGAGTTATCATTTTCTATTATGATATCCGCAAAGCCAATACCAGATTCTTTATTAGAATAAACTCTCCAATTATTACATCCTACAAGTAATCCTAATAAAAAGGCATGATAATATCTTTCTTTTTCTTTTTCATCACCTTTAGGATCTAGAATGCTTATAGTTTTGTTTAACATATTGTTTATGTTATCTTCTATTTTCTTATTATCACCATCATTAATAGAAGACCATAATAAAGATAATGTATCTTTATTATCTAAAACCACATCATCAAACAAATCCAATATTTGTCTTTCATATACTTTTCTAATTTCATAGTTTGGTATTCTAAGCTTATAGATATCACCATTTGGTTTATCAGCTAAAGTCAAGTAACCTGTAGTAAATAAAACACTCCAAATATTATCAATCTTTTTATCTAGTTCATCATATGTTAGTTCTAGATATAGTCTTTTTTCAATTGTTTCCCCTTCCATTAGAGATTCAATTTCATTTTTTGTATTATTATCAGCCCTATCAATAAGTCTTTTAACTAGACCATTGCCACTAGAATTAAGCCAATAAGCTTGTGGCTTAGCATTAGGGTCACTTACCAAACGCCATAGATGATTTATCACATCCCAAGGACAATATATTTCCGCATTACCAAAACGATAGCCATCATACCATTTCTTTATTTCATCATATTTATCTTGTAGACCATAATATTCAAGTATTTGTTTAACTTCTAATTCGCTAAAGCCAAATTCTTCATCATATTGCTTATCAATAATTGATAAAACATTAAAGTTATTAAGACCAGTAAAGATACTTTCCTTAGAAATACGAAGACACCCAGTAAGTATGGCAAACTCTAAATATTCATTTGTCTTAAGTGCTTCACCAAATATACCTCTAATAAGGGATACCATTTCTGAATAATAACCATTTTGATAAGCTTTATCTAAAGGAACATCATATTCATCGATTAAGATAATGGCTTTTTGATTATAGTGTTTGTATAAAAGATAAGATAAAGTTTTAAGCGACTGTTTAATTTTTGTGATATTAGTAATGCTCTCTACTTCATTTATAGAAATTATTTCGCGATATATATTTTTATCTTCATCGTTTAACTTGTTATCTGTAAGTAAAAAATCATAACGCCTAAATTCACTTTTAATAAGTTCAGCAAAGCCAAATACTGCTTCTTTATAT
>CAVBAX010000122.1:0-4419 GCA_963593105.1 Candidatus Methanomethylophilaceae archaeon
ATCTTTTATACAAAGCTTTGTAAATTATTTGTAAAATCATCATCTTTTATAGCTCTTGATATAATCAATTAAATAAGAAGAAACATTGACTGTAATAAGTGAATAGATTATTTGCCTAATTGGAATATAAGTCAAAGCTGACTACTCCCACGGGCAAGCCCGTGGGGTTCTTTCTACCAAGTTTAGCTTGTAATCGTACATCATTTTCAGACTTTGGAATACAAGTGTAAATCTATTTGAGTAAGAACTTTTATTACCAAGCAATCTTACGACCACATTAGCGGTAATTTTCTACCTTTCGATAAGGAAGGATAGTCAATCTCCCTAAAATATTAAGTTTATGCTACTTTAATTCCACTATTTAATATTTTAATCTTATTAGCCTTAATCCATTCGATTAGGGCTTTTTCTTTATTGTAACAATCCTCAAATTTAAGAATACATTTATCTTTATCTATAGTTTTTGTTTTATAATTGTAACAGTACAGCAAAAACGATGAATACCAATCTCGTTGCACTAATACTCCATCTGAAAGTTTATACATCCTATCAGACAACTTCTTTTTAATATAATCATCTATTGTATGGTCATATTGACTTGCTCTGTAATTATTATGTACTTCTATATATGTACCGCCTGATACTTTAAACTTCTTTTCTACAGTTGTTTGAAATCCAGATGGGCACCTATTTTTTATGGACTTACCAAAACGCTTTTTCTTGTTGAGCTTGCCCTTGCTGTTAACTGTGGTTTCTTTGGCTCGTTTCATAAGTTTACTGGCGTTTTTAGGTTCTGTGATAAATACATCTCCAAGACTTCGTAAATGGTTAGCGTCTTCATTTATTGCAAGCTGTCGATTTATAGCATTGATACGACATAATTCAGAATGTTTAGCGTTTAATTTCTTATAGTGATTAGAATATTTCCAAGACTTGCGACCTTTTTTAACAGTTCCATCTTTATTATAATTTTGAGGATTAGTTGCTCGTCTTGACCTATCCATAGCACGATAATATAGTCTTTCTAATCGTTCTGATTTTTGAATGCTATTGCCTTTTTCAGCAAGGTTTTTAAGTCCTATCTCTGTATCAGATGTGTAAGCAACTGTTTGTGTGCCTATATCAGCTCCAATAATACCTCTGCCAAATCTATGCCTTGGATTACCAAATCTATCATATTTAGGCTTTGCTTTACCTTCGATAGTTAGATGTAAATACACTCTGTATTTACCACGAATTAGTTTTGGTACAAGAGTGGCATAGCAAGGTCTGTAAGTATCAATACAGTATGCTTCATCTAAAAGTGTTTGGATTGCTTTATTGTCTACAATCTCTGGTTCGGCAAGATAGTTTAATATTGCATTAACCTCATCTGTTTGAAATCTATCATTAATTTTTATACCAAATGCAGATTTACCAAGCTTAAATTGTAACTTATTATCTTTAACAGACATTGGAATACCACGGTTTATCTGTTTTGCTCTAATACAAGGCAAATCTCCATATTTGGAGAAATGAATGGTATTACCATTATTATATAAGCACTTTTCTATACCTCGCCATATATCTTCAGCTTTAGTAAGAGCAAATACAGCATCAATACCATATTTCTTACCAATAGGTATCATAGCAATTCTACAATAATCCCAAGTAACATTATATTGTTTTTGCATTTCATTAAGTTGATTGGCAAGAAGTTTTCTTTTATTTTTATCTTCCGTATTGCCATATAATTTAAGTAATTTGCGATACTTTTTAGTACGCATAAGCTGATCATAATTCTTTCTCATAAAACCAGTAAGCTCGTTTCCTGCCTTTCTAATCTTATCAGAGAGATTTACAACCTTTTGTATATCAGAAGAAGACATATCGGTTTCTACAACCAAGATGTGTCTGTCAGAAAGTTTATGAAATTGTTTCAGAAGTTTCTTATATTTTTCATCACTTATCATTTTTCTGCTCCTCAATATACTTAATTACTGTAGCTTCGCTTATGTGAGCGACAGTTGATACAAAATAGCCTCTTGACCATAAAACTCCGCATCTCGCATAAAAGTGTTTTAATCTTGGGTATACCTTAAATAATTCAATAGCACTAATACTTTTAAGCGTTCTAACCACATCGCAAGGTGCAACCGTTTGTGGTACATCTACGAATATATGGATATGGTCAGGCATTACTTCAAGTGCTTTGATTTTATATCCGTAATCATCACATATCTTTTGCAATATTTGCTTTAGAGTGTCGTCTACATTTCCCTGTAATACAGAAAATCTAAATTTAGGACACCAAATAATGTGATATTGTATTAGATATTTACAATGCGAAGCACTATGATATTGTTCTTCGCTCATTTTCTTGTTCTCCAAGTTGATATTTTTCCTGAATGCCTCTACGCATCAAATCAAGGAAAGTAATAGTTTCTCCTTCTTCAACTGAATAGATACGAGCAAGATTTTCAAGTTCTGTTTTCCATTCCATAGGAATAGAGATATTTATTTGTACATTATTTGACTTAGGTCTACCCATTTATTTATCCTCTTTTCTTGTAATAGTTGCTATTCCTATATCTCTCAAATATTTTGCCTTTAAAAGAGATTTACACTGGTCAATAGTTGGATTGATTATTTTACTCCAAATACCATAATTTTGATAAGGCTGAACATAGGCTGCATCTTCTTCAGCAAGTAAACAATCCCATTCTCCGAAAACCCACCCATGTTTTACTAAACTTTTATCTGTAATATAAGGTCGAGGATTTTGTTCCTTACATTTATTACAGGGACACCATAAATGTTCGCAATGAGTTAACTCGTAATATGTATATTTGTCTATTTTCTTTTTAATAGTTTGTTCGTAACCACAAAATTCACATTTTAATGTAAACATTAGAAATACCTCTTTTTTATATTCTACATATATTATATATCTATTCTATGCGAAACTCAAGTAAAAAATATATGTGGCTTTCATCCCATAGGCAAGCCTATGGGTTTTCGCCACGAGTTTATAACGTGCACAAAGATATTTATGCTAAATATACAATATTTTTAAAAAAAGAGGTTTAAACCTCTTACATATTTTCAGCGTTTTTAATATTTTCGCGAATACTATCACAACATTTATGGAATTGTTCGCTTTCTTGTTTGTTCAGTGATAATTCAATAACTTGTTCAACGCCATCTTTGCCTATAAGACAAGGAACACCAACATAAATGTCAGATTCGCCATATTCACCATCAAGCTGACATGTAGCAGCTAATATTACTTTTTCATCATTTAAAACCGCTTTTACCATTCTAGCAGCTGTTGTAGAAATACCATATTCAGTACAATGCTTACCTGCAAATGTAACCCAGCCACCTTTTACAGCTTCAGAGACTATTTCATCATGATTTAGTTTAAACTTGCCTTCTTTTTCCATCTTTTCAAGTGATGCTCCTTTAAACGATACACAAGACCATGGACAGAATTGATTATTTCCATGTTCCCCTATCATATATGCATTAATAGAACCATGTTCTATGCCTGTATAACGATTTAGGGTTGATAATAATCTAGAAGTATCTAATCCTGTTCCTGTTCCAAAGACACGGCCTTTTGGTAATTGTAATATATTAGCGATTTGACGTGTAATAACATCACATGGATTAGTGACATTAATTAATACACCATTAAAACCACTTTCTTTAATAGCTTTGATACTTGTTGGAATTGTTGAAACTGTATAGTTCATTTCAATATTGCGATTAGTGCTACCAACAAGTAAGCCTACATTACCTATTGTATTTACAATAACATCACAATCTTTTAAGTCAGGATAGTCACCACCCATAACCTTGCATCTACTATTTGCATAGGCAACCGCATCATTTAAATCTTGTACTTCCGATTTTACTTTTTCTTGACTTCTATCAATCAAAACAATTTCATCGCATATTCCTTGTATTAATAAAGCATATGCAACATGGGCACCAACATGTCCTACACCAATAACACCAACTTTTCTTTTTTTCATAACTAATTTCTTCCTTTTGAAAATTATAATATAACTTTTTATAATTTTAAGCTAAAATTAACCCATGTATATCAAACTTCAAGATAGACAATACCCATACACCTACATAAATCATGATAGAAATATCGTTAGAGCTATTGTCTATGATAATGATGATTTATTTTACTTTGTAAGAGCTAATAGAGATGATATCTTTGGCAAAGCCACAATGATTGAAACTTCAGGTGGTGGTGTAGAAGAAAACGAAGATTTAATTAGCGCTTTAAAAAGAGAACTTAAAGAAGAACTAGGAATACAAGTAGAAATAATCTCTAAAATAGGTGTAGTATCTGATTACTATAATATCCTACACAGACACAACATTTCTAATTACTTTTTATGTAAAGTAATAGCTTTTGGT
>CAVBAX010000123.1:0-4397 GCA_963593105.1 Candidatus Methanomethylophilaceae archaeon
CATACTACCTTATTAACGATATCTACTTTAGAGTCCCATTGCTTATTAACTAAATTAAAGTTAATTTCTTTATTTTCACATCCTAAATAAGTTGTGTTTACTTTTAAACTAGAATGAGCTAAAACATCAAAATTATTTATATGTTTAAAATCATATTTATTTAAATCCAAGTAATTGATTTCAACATCGCTATTATTTACTACACCACTTTCATTTAAAGTAATATCATGATTACTATTATTAAAAACTAGTATTTTATAATTGCCATCATTTAGTTTATAGCTAATATCTAAGTCATTATCAACTACAATAGTTAAAATATCACTTTGATTTAATTCGATTTCTAGTTTATTGCCTAAATTCTTATAAATCTTAGACATCTTAACTAACCCCTTTTATTTCTAGCACATACACCAAGAGAATATATCATTGGTTTTTCTTCTTTGATTGGTGATATTTTTAATTCATCATATAGCCAATCATAGCCATCGCTATCAATCTTAAGAACTAGCTCACTATCGCCTTCTACTACAATCTTTCCATCAACAATTACATGAGAGTGTGTTGGTTTAATTGAAGAAAAAAATCTTTCATAATGTGATACAACCATTAAACCTAAACCAGTTTCTTCTTTTAATTTAAGAATCGCATCAGATACTAGTTTGATTGCGTCTACATCAAGACCTGAGTCAATTTCATCTAACATCGCAATAGATGGTTTTAGCATCATCATTTGAAGTATTTCATTTCTTTTCTTTTCGCCACCTGAAAAACCATCATTGACAAAACGATGAGCTAAATCCTCTTTCATTTTTAATTGTTTAATACCACCATCTATTTCTTTAATAAACTTATATAAAGAAATAGGTTCAGCTTGTCTTGCGTTAATTGCAGCACGTAAAAAATCAGAATTAGTAACTCCAGCTATTTCTTGAGGATATTGTAAAGCTAAAAACAAACCCTTTTTACTTCTTGTATCTACAGACATGCTTAATACATCTTCACCATTAAATAAAATAGAACCAGATGTAACGGTATAATTTGGATTACCCATAATAGTTTGTAAAAGTGTACTTTTACCATTGCCATTAGGGCCCATAATCGCATGGATTTCTCCATTTTTTACTACCAGGTTAATTCCTTTTAATATTTCTTTATCTTTAACAGAAACATGCAAATCTTTTATTTCTAATACATTCTCCATACTTTCACCTCGTTAAAGATTATAACACTCATGTAAAAAAGTATAAGAATTACTATCCCTATCATTTGTGAAATTAAACTGAATTATAGATTTAAAAAATTGTGAAAGAAGTCTTCTTATTATATAATTATTGAGTTTTAGGGAGGTAACCATGGAATTTAAAGATATTCTAAAAAAATATTGGTTCTTATTTTTAGTAACAATAGCACTAGTTGCTTATGTGATTGTCTATTGTGTACAAGCTTATTCAAATCGTACCATTTATGTAAACGCAAAATCTGAAGATGGTAAATCAATCGTTTACACTTTAAATGGTGAAAACTACTACGCTGATGATTTATATGAAGATTTATATTCTTCTTTAGGCCAATCTACCGCAATGATCAAATGGTCAAAAGCAGTAATTAATGCTTCGGTTGAAGAAACAGATACTATTAATACTATGGCAAACAATTATTATTCTTATATTGTTGCCAACAACGAAAAATCAAGTATTGATACTTCACTTAAGAATAGTGGCTACACAAATGGTTATGATGATTTAAAGGAATATTGTCTAGATGTAGTTAAGTCAACTACTTTCTATTCAGACTTCTTCCGCAATCACTATGAAACTTATGTACCAAAGGTAGTAGAAGAATTAAAACCTAGAAAGGTTTACCACATTTTGGTTAAAGTTGCCAATGTTGGTAGTGCTACTGCGGATGATGGAACAACTGTAAGAAGTGCAACAATGACTGATGAAGAACAAGAAAAGTACAATGCTGTTGTTGATGCTATCGCAAATGGCACAGACTTTAAGGAAATCGCTGAACAATATTCAGATGATTCAAGCGCATCTAATGGCGGCTACTTAGGAATCTATGATACTTCTAGTTCTTCAAGTACTTTTGTAACAGAATTTGCAAATGCATTAAACGCAGCTGAAACTGGTACTATTACAGATCCTGTACTATCAGAATATGGTTATCATTGGATTTATACTGAAGAAGCTAGTGAAGATGAACTAAAGGCTGATGATCAATTTATGTCAGAAATCATCAATCAATATAGCTATGCAAGCGTAACTGCTGTTAAAGAAAAAAGTGATGAACTTGGTTTTGAAATCGTTAATGAAGATTTAAATAACTTAATTAACACATACTTAGAAAACGCTAAGGCAGAACTTGAAACGCAAGATTCTACAAGCGATGAAACTACTGCAACAGATCAAGAAGCTACAGATGATGTAACAGAAGAAAGTGAGGAATCTAAATAATGAAAAAACTTAGTTTAGTATTAATAGCTTTATTAGCTTTCTCAGGTTGTTCAAATAACCATTATTCTTCTGTTAGTGATGGTGATGAAGTAATCTATAAAGATAATTCAGGTAAGTCTTATACTAAGTCTGATTTATATGAATCAATGAAAAGTAATGATATTACTGATTCATTAAAGATTACTCTTATCTCAAAGCTTGCTAATTATGAAGGCGTTGATATGGATTCTATTACTTCAACAGTTGAAGAATCAGTTAATGCCATGGTTGAAGGTGGCTATGAACAATTCATTATTTCTTACTATGGTTCAGTTGATAACTATAAGAGAAGTTATATTGGTAACCAAGCACTTAATGAATTAGCTAAAAACTATGTTGAAGCTGATTTTGATTCATATGTAGAAAGCTATAATCCATATAAGGCTGAAATTGTTTATTTCGATGATAAAGATAGCGCACAAGCTGTAATTGATGCGGTGAATAGTCAAGAAAATACATTTGAATATGCATGCAGTGAAAACGGATATAGTGAAGAAGTAAGCGAAACCCTATATACCGATAATGATTCAGATTTACCAGTAGATGTTAAAGAATATGTATTGGATGAAGCTGAAATTGGTGTTTCTGATATTATTGAAGTAGCTACTGTTACAACTGATTCTGATGGCAATTCAAATACTACCTATAGATATTATCTAGTAAATTTAATTTCAAAAAATGTCGAAGACTTTAGAGATGAATTTGTAACTAAGGTAGTAAGTGATGTTGATAAAGATTCAATTATTAACTCATTACTTGAAAAGTATAACTTTGAAACTCATGATCAAAGAGTTTATGAATTATTAAAGGATACTTACGAGGCAACTAAATAATGTGTGTATTTTGTCAAATCGTACAAGGCAATATTCCTTCTAGCAAAGTTTATGAAGATGATAACTATCTAGCTATTCTAGACTTGTCACAAACCACTTTAGGTCATACACTTGTTATGCCTAAAAAACACTTCAATAATTTTTTAGAAATGGATGCTACAGAAGCTGGACAATTAATGTCGGTTGTAAATATTGTTGCTAACAAAGTAGTTAAAAATTTAAACGCTAATGGTTGTAATATCTTGAATAATACAAATGAAGTCGCTGGTCAAACTGTCATGCATACTCATGTTCACATTATCCCAAGATATAATCAAAACGATACAATAAAAATAGAGTTTACTGAAAACAAATACGATTTAAACGAAGTATTAAATAAAATAAATGGATAGCTTAAGCTATCCATTTATTTTGCATACATTTTAGAATATTCATCAGTTATTTCTGGTAGCGAAGATCTTCATATGGCACAACACAATCCCGCTTATAAGTATTTCCTGCTTTCATCCTAGCAAATAAGTCATCCGATATTTCATATATTGAAAAGCCTTCCCTTTCACTAATCACTTCACTTTGGTTAATTGCATCAGAAGTATTTTCATTTAAAGCGGTATCGACACCATCAAAAAAGTTAGTGATTAAAAGACGATGAATATATTTAAAAGATAGCTTGCGCTATCTTTTTTAATATCTTTTATCGATTATTTTATCTGAACTTTGGATATTTTATCCCTTTCTTCCATACTCATAGTCCAATCAACAGCGCCAATGTTGTCAATCGCCTGTTTTAGATTTCTAGTTCCAGGTATAGGAAATACATTTATATCTGGTGTAGTAATTAGCCAATTGATCGCAACTTGAGCAATAGTTTTATTATGTACTTTACCAATTCTTTCCATTTCAGCAATTATTGGTTCCATTTTTTTAGTATCACACTCAAATGGTTTAGAAAATATTCTTTTAAACAATGGGACATTATCATCTCTTTCTTTTGTGAGATTAAGATGACCAAAATAAGACGCTACAAAATATTTTAAAGGTATTTTCCTATTACGATATTTAC
>CAVBAX010000124.1:0-4369 GCA_963593105.1 Candidatus Methanomethylophilaceae archaeon
ATATATGAGAGCGCTTTTTATATTTCAAAAACTAATGATAATAATTGTGGTCATAAGACCGCACTTTCTTGAAATTAGGTTAATTATAGAGATAATATAAATAAATGAACGTTACAAGTGAGCAATCAAGCTAACGCATCAGATGTTGCGCTCTACCTTGAGAGTGTAAAGAAACTGGTATCTAAAGGAAAATATGATTTTGTTCCAAGGAGAAAAAACATGCAAGCTTTAGCTAAACATGGCTTGACAATCAAAGATGCTAAAGCGGAGATTCTTGGGCTTGTTGTTGGTGATTATTTTAAAGGTCCTAAACAAGATTTAGATTCTAATAGACCTGGAGATATTTGGGAGTTTAAGAAGATGGTAGATAAAACGCAATTTTATGTAAAGCTTAAAATTGTTCAAGAAGATGGAGAAAATATTCTTAAATGTCTTGGATTCCATGATGATGACTTTATTTAGGTGGTAAGCCAGAGGTGATTTCTATGAAAAAATATTGTGAAGAATGTAAAAGAGAAGTTGAAACAAAAGTAATAACAAAAAAAGAAAGTTATAAAGTTTGTGGTGAACAAATTGAAGTAGATGCTCAAGTTCTTGTTTGTGCTGAATGTAAAGAGGAATTATTTAATGAAGAATTAGATAATGCGACACTAGTCGCTGCTTACAATGAGTATCGCAGAAGACATAAACTTCTTTTTCCTGAGGAAATTAAAAAAATTAGAGAACAATATGGCTTAAGTCAAAGATCTTTTGCGAAATTACTAAATTGGGGAGATAAGACCATATTTAGATATGAAAATGGATCTATACAAGACAGAGCACATAATAGTATTTTGTTATTTTTAAAAGAACCTGAAAATATGCGAACATATCTCATGGAAAATGAAGTTTCACTTAGTGAAAAACAAAAAAATAAACTTCTTGAAACAGTAGATAGATTGCAAAAAGATAATGAATGTCAATCAGATTTTATAGATTTGTTTTTTTCAAAAACACCATGCATTGAAAATGGTTTTAAAGGATTTGATTATGAAAAGCTTTGCGCAATGGTTTTATTTTTTGCCAGTAAAGGCGAATTGTTAAAAACCAAACTAATGAAATTACTCAATTACTCAGATATGATTTTTTATAAAGAAAATGGAATTTCAATGTCTGGCCTTAAATATGTACATTTTCCTTATGGTCCAGTTCCGGAAAATTTTGATATTCTTTTTGGCAAGATGTCAGCTGACCATATTGCTCATATCGAAGTAGTTTATGATGATGCCTATGAAAAACACCAAGTGATTCCAGAATGCGATATTCCTAAAGGAATTCTTTCAAGTGAAGAAAAAGATGTGCTTGAGAGAATTTATGAGAAGTTTAAGGATTTTGGCTCTGTCGAAATCTCTAATTATTCACATAAAGAAAAGGGATACAGCTGCACTAAACAAGGTGAAATAATTTCTTATGCGTATGCTAAGAATATATTGTTAAATTAAGAAAGGAAAATATGATTGTTTTACAAAAGGCAGATATCAAATATCTAAAAGAAATAGAGGAATTTAGAAAAGAAACACTTACTGTAGAAACTAGAATATCAGGTGGAGTCGGGTTAGAACAAGCTAAAGATTTAGCTAAATGGTTAAAAGGGGAATATGTTCCTCACTATGGAAAAGTTAAGGAAGAGATCTTTCTTGCGTTCAATGAAGAAAAGGCAATGGTTGGTATTTGCGATATCCGATTAGAGAAAAATGATTTCATTGAAAAATATGCAGGACAAATAGGCTATACAGTTAGACCAAGTGAAAGAAGAAAGGGATATGCAACGGATATATTAAAAGAAGCTGTAAAAAAAGCTGATGAACTTGGTATGAAAAATCTTTTGGTAACATGTAACGAAAACAATACTGCCTCATCTAAAGTTATTGAAAATGCTAAGGGTAAACTTGAAAGTATTATCCCTCATCCAGGCTATCCAAATGTTAAAAGATATAAATTTTTAAGCGAATAGTTAATTTTTATGTCAAAAATTTCATAATTGAATTTCTCTACTTTACAATATTAGCCACAATGTATGGATTTGCGTCACTATACTTATTAGAAAAAGGTTTTTCTAATAGTCAAATAGGACTTATATTAGCTTTATCTAGTGTTATAACTATTTTACTACAACAAATCATCGCTTACTTTGTTAAGAAGACAAGTTATAACTTAAATAGGTTGTTGGTGTATTTATATATTGTGATAGCGATAATATCTTTGTTGATTTATATATTGAGACTAAGTGGAGTTCCATTTATTATTACCTTGGTAGTTGTTTTCTTTATCGAAAAAGCGTTATTCCAAAAGAAGAATATCTAAAAGGACAACCTCTAATATCAAGCGCTCTAGTTGTGGGAAGTTTAATTGCTTCATTGTTAGGTGGTGTATTAATTGATAGAGTTGGCATTAATACAGCTTTAATGATTATGCAAATATTTGCGATACTTGGGGCAATGTTCTTTATTATTTCAATTAAAAGAAGTTTAAAAATAGCTCCTAGACTTAAAAGCTCTTAACACATATAACTTCAACTTCAACTAGTGCACCTTTGGGAATATCTTTTACAGCCACACAAGACCTTGCTGGTTTTGATGTAAAGTATTGACCATATATTTCGTTGAATTTAGCGAAGTTATTAATATCGCTTAAAAAACAAGTAGTCTTAACAACATCATCTTTTGTATATCCTGCTTCTTTTAATAAAGCATCAATATTAGAAATAATTTGTTTAGTTTGTATTTCAATGTCGTTTTCTACTAACTCATTAGTTTCAGGATTTACAGGTATCATACCTGAACAATATAAAGTATTATTGATTTCGATTGCTTGTGAGTATGGCCCAATTGCCTTAGGGGCTTTGTTAGTTGTGATCGTTCTTTTCATAATATTATCCTTATGCACATATTATAATAATAAAAAAGAGAGGTAGCCTATGAATCAAATAAAATGTCCACATTGTGGTGAAACTTTTACTATCGATGAGTCTAACTATAATTCAATTGTTAAACAAATTAGAGATCATGAATTCTATGAAGAATTAAAGAGAAAAGAAGAAGATTATAATGTTAGATTAAAACTAGAAAAAGATAAATTAAGTCTAGATTATGATAATAGGCTTAATAAAGAACTTTCTAGTTTAAAAGAAGAAATAAGTAATTTAAATCTTAAACAAGAAAACTTTGACATCGAAAAACAAAACGCTATTAAGTTGGTTGAGGTAAGTAAACAAGAAGAAATAAATAAGCTTAAAAATGAAATAGAGCTTAATAAACAAAAGGCCAAGTCTGATATAGATGTTTTAAATGGCAAATTAAATAATATGGACGCTTTAAAACAATTAGCCATCAATGAAGCAGTTAATAAAATAAAAGAAGATAAAGATAATGAAATTAATGAGGCTAATAAAAAATATGAACTTTATAAGATAGAAGCTGAAAATAAACTGGCTTATAAAGATAGAGAAATAAAAGAAGCTAATGAAATGGTAGATTTCTATAAGGATTTGAAAATCAAAATGTCTACTAAAATGCTTGGTGAAAATCTTGAACAACATTGTGCTAATGAATTTAATAAAAATAGGATGGGAATGTTTCCTAATGCTTATTTTGAAAAAGATAATGACATTAAAACAGGTTCCAAAGGAGACTTTATTTTTAAGGATTTTGATGGTCAAACCGAAATTATTTCAATTATGTTTGAAATGAAAAATGAGGCAGATACAACTGTCAGCAAACATAAAAACGAAGATTTCTTTAAAGAACTAGATAAAGATAGAAGAGAGAAAAATTGTGAATATGCAATTCTTGTTTCAACACTTGAAAAAGATAATGATTTATATAATGAAGGTATAGTTGATGTTTCTTATCGCTATCCTAAGATGTATGTGATTAGACCACAATTTTTTATTCCAATTATCACTTTGCTTAGAAATGCAGCTTTAAATTCTTTAGATTATAAGAAACAATTAATGGTAGAAAGAAACAATAATCTAGATGTAGCTCATTTTGAGGAAAATATGGAAAACTTTAAGAATTCTTTTGGCAGAAACTATGAGTTGGCAGCTAAGAAGTTTGATAGTGCAATTGATGAAATAGATAAAACTATTGATCATTTAAATAAAGTAAAGGAAGCGTTGTTGTCATCTGGTAAGAATTTAAGGATCGCTAATGATAAGGCACAAGAATTAACTATTAAAAAGTTAACTAAAAATGCTCCTAGTTTAGCTGAGAAGTTTAAAAACATGTCTAATTAAAGAGTTTATGTGGATAGCCTAATAAAAAGTGCCTATTAAAGTAAATAGGCACTTTGATTAATATGCATCTTGGCCATCTTTTGGCTGACTTAT
>CAVBAX010000125.1:0-3703 GCA_963593105.1 Candidatus Methanomethylophilaceae archaeon
TCTTATATTAATGATTCTATTAGATGAACTACTTGTTAAAATATTTTGTTCATTGACGATATTTAATTCATCACTTATCTATGAATTGATTGCTTGTTTATGTATTTGTTTTCTATTATCGATATTTAATAAAAACACAAAAAACGTAATATCTTTAATAGTACTAATAATATATACTATCTATTCATTTGCCCAAACTATGCATTATGCCTTCTTTAAAAGCTTCTTTTCACTTATGAAATTAAGCATGATAAATGAACTAAAAGATGTGTCAAATGAAGTGCTATCTAAGTTTGAAATAGAGTATCTTCTATTTCTTTTGCCAATTATTCTATATATCTTATTCATAAAATTACATAAACAGGAAAAAGATAACATTGGTATAAAAAAGAAACTAATAATCGCTACATTAGCTATTTTTTCTTTATTACTCACAAAAGATGCCCTATTAGATAAATATGAAATAGAAGATAACCAAACAATAGATGACATTACATCTGACATCTATCTTTACAACAACATCAACAACAATATTCGTTTTTATTCTAAATTTGGAAGCTTTGAATATTTAATCAAAGATATTGAAAGATTAGATGTAGATGAAATGGCTTTAACTATAAAAGACTTTGATGAAATAAAAGACTTTATTTATGAATCAAAAAGAGATAAAAGTGAACTACAAGGCACATATAAAGATAAAAACCTAATACTTGTATTATGCGAATCATTTGGTCCTCAAGCTATTAAAGAAGACTTAACCCCTACTTTATATAAACTTAAAACTGAAGGCACATATTTTACTAATCACTATGCACCTTTATATCCATCTAATACTAATGATTCAGAATTTATATCACAAACCGGCATGATGCCATCTATTGATTATGGTTCCACCTATAAAGAATTTAGTTCTAACTATTATCCATATTCTTTAGCTAATCTATTTAAAAATAATGGATATAGTGTAAATTCATATCACTCACATACTAAACAATTCTATAATCGTGTTACCTTTCATAATTCTTTTGGCTTTGAATACTTGTATGATAAAGACGATTTAGGATTAACATTAGATGGTAAAGTTTACAACAATTGGATAGATGATTCTTTATTATTTGAAAAAGCAATCGATAATACCGATACAACTAATAAGTTTTTCGACTTTATAATTACCACAAGTGGCCATTTGCCATACTATTCAGGTAGAAAAGAAATACAAGATAACTTTAAAATTGTTAGAGAATTATATCCTGACATACCAGAGCAAGAAGCATATTATTATGCCGCTCAAATGAAACTTGATGAAGGTATTGAAGTTTTACTAAATAAGTTAGAAGAAAAAGGTGTATTAGAAGATACAATAATTATCTTATTTGGTGATCATTATCCCTATGGTATTAAAGATGAAGACACTCTAGATTCTTTATATGGAAATCTAGAAAACGATTATGAAATGTATAAAACGCCATTTATTATTTATGATCCAACCACAAAAGGAGAAAACAAAGATACATTATCATCTACTTTTGACATCTATCCTACAATTACTTCCTTATTTGATTTAGATGACTCTAAAGCTTACACAATTGGTGAAGATTTATTTGTAGAAGATAATCAAAGATTTGTCTTATTTTCTGATTATAGTGTATTAGGCGAAACATTCTATTATGATTCTAGTAATTCTGAACTAATTGGAAACGATAAATACAATTTATTAAAGAAAGTAAATAAGCACTATAAATATAGTCAAGAGATATTATCTAGTGACTATTATAAAAAGGTCGAGAATTAATACTCTCGACCTTTTTATTTATAGAACTCTTTTATTGAATCACAAACGTATTCTATATCTTCTTTCTTTAGCTTGTAATACATAGGAAGTCTTAATAATCTTTCAAATTCCTTAGTTGTATACTTATCTTCACCATGCATTCTACCCGCTCTTAAACCTTCTGGTGCACTATGTAAAGGAACGTAATGGAAAGCTGTACCAATTCCTTTTTCTTTTAAGAAAGATTGTAAAGCGCTTCTTTCTTCTAAATTTTTAGTCTTAATATAAAACATATGACCATTAAGTACTACATTCTCAGGGACATATGGTAAATCAATCTTGCCTGCTTCCTTTAATGGAGTAAGTAATTCATAATAATAATTAAAACTATCAATTCTATCTTGTCTCATTTCATCCATTATTAATAATTGTGGGTATAAATAAGCAGCCAAAATATCACTAGGCAAATAACTAGAACCCTTATCTACCCAAGTGTATTTATCAACTTGGCCATTGAAAAATTGTGTTCTATTAGTACCCTTTTCTCTTATGATGTCACATCTATCAATCAATTCTTTATTATTAACAGAAACAGCACCACCTTCACCCATTGAATAATTCTTGGTTTCATGGAAAGAATAACAACCCACATCACCAAAAGTACCTAAATACTTACCATGATAAGTTGCGTTTACTACTTGAGCTGCATCTTCAATTAGATATAGACCATGTCTTTTAGCGATATCGCAAACCTTTTCCATTTCACATCCTATACCAGCATAGTGAACAACCATAATAGCCTTTGTCTTATCAGTTATTGCCTCTTCTATTAAATCAGCATCAATGTTCATGGTCTTAGGGTCAATATCAACAAATACTGGAACACCACCAAAAATAACAACCGCATTAGCGCTACTTGAAAAAGTATAACTTGGAAGAATCACTTCATCACCAGGCTTTATATCAATTAACATGCAAGCCATTTCTAGTGCACTTGTACCACTTGTTGTTAAATGAACCTTAGGAGAATTAAACTTCTCCATTAAAATCTTTTCATCTAACTTTGTATATTTATTATCACCAGCAATCTCGCCAGATCTCATGACCTCTAATACATAGTCATCACTTTCTTTTAAGTATGGTGGAACATTAAATTTAATCATTTTAAAAACCTCACATTTAAATTATATACCCAACATGTAATAAAGAATTACATAGTGGACAAAGGAATAAGCATCCCAAGTAATACTAGTTTCGCCATTTTCCTTATCAACCTTATAGTATTGTTCATTAAAAATATAATCATCAACACCCATTTTTTGCCATAAATTATAGACAATATCATCATAACCAACGATAAATAAACCATCATCTGCCTCAATCGCATCAACTAATTTTTCATATGACTCATCGCTATCGTTTAAATAGCCCAAATGATCAAACTTTAATCTAAAGCCATTTAAATCCTCTCGATTAAAATCAACGCCATTATTAAATTGTTCAATTACCGTGATAGTCATACGATAATCATCACTAACACTATCTCTTATAACTAAATGATTTAAAGTCTTAGGCTCTACAAACAAGCATAGTATAGCTAACACCGCCGTTTCTTTTATAATAGAATCGCTTAACCTATCTAACGCAAACAGTAACACTAAGCAAGTTCCACAATATAAATAAGAAACCATATACCTATCAAAAGACGCAAGATATGGAGCTTCATCAATGGTAAAAGATAGTGTATAAAGAAGTAACATAGCCAACGCATAACCAATTGAGCCAATTAGATATACACCAGCAAGATATAAACCATCCTTTTTAAACCAAAACACAATGATTATAAACGCAATCATTAATAGTACATATTCAAAATACGACATACTAAATGGATGTAACTTTAAAGGCCTATGGATTAAATTACTACAATAG
>CAVBAX010000125.1:3713-4348 GCA_963593105.1 Candidatus Methanomethylophilaceae archaeon
CTTTAACACTTAAGTCGCCTATCTTAAATTGGCCATTGATGTTATATAAACTAACAATATATTTCCAACTTATATAAAACAATATTGGAACAACTATTAATATAATAATTCCCTTGATTAACATCTTTTTATCAAGCCTTTTATCAATAAATGTTACTTTTAAGAAAGCATAAAACAAAACAATGATATAGAACAACAATCCCATTTGTTTCATTAAAATAAATGAAACAAGAATTAAGCCTAAAGATACAAACCTAAATAAACTCCATTCTTTCTCTTTATAAGTCATATATAAACCATAAGCACAAAATAAAGCTAAAGCCCAATCCACATAAATAGAATTATAAACAAAGGCATAATCACTAGCGGTTGTAGTCTTATCAAGTGTTAGACCAACTAAAATAATACTAGCTACAAAAATAATAGATTTTAGCCAATCAATTCTTTTGTTTATCTTCAAGTTACTTAAAACTGGTAAAAACATCGAAAACATAAATAATTGAAGCGCAACATAAGCAAATGGTTCATGAAAATTAAAACCATTAAAGCCCATAAACAACACTTCAATTAAAGTAAATAAAGGTGGATAATCCTTATGCATTATTAACCTAGAATCGGTTTGACTATAAAAACCA
>CAVBAX010000126.1:0-4332 GCA_963593105.1 Candidatus Methanomethylophilaceae archaeon
TTTTTACTTTTGATTAATTTTTATACACACAATAGCGATACGAATCTTAGATCTTTTAAAATGTATAAAGAATTGTTCTATTAGTTTATAATTGTAGCTATGGCAAAGAAGAAAAAAAGAAAGCTCAAAATAGGCCGTTTATTATTTTTGGTATTTTTATTAGCTGTGATTTTGTTTGGCTTTATTTTTGGTTTAGCTAAGATAATTAATAAAGAAGAATTGCTTGAAAAAGAAATTACTGTCAATGAATTAAACTATGATGATATTCAAGAACTTGACTTAGATTTATATTCTAAGTCTTATATGCTTGTGCGTTTAAATGATTTTAAAGTACTTTATGGTAAAAATATTAATAGTTCTTTTTATCCAGCGTCTTTAACTAAGATTGTGACCTTAGATACCGTGCTTAAATACGCAGACAGTTTAGATGATGTTTCAAGAATTACAAGTAAAGACTATGAAGAATTAATTGAAGAAAATTCATCTTTAGCTTATATAAAAGTTGATTATGATTATTCTTTAAAAGATTTGTTATATGCTTTAGTTTTGCCAAGTGGTGGTGATGGAGCAAGAGCGTTAGAAAACTATTTTATTAATAATGGTCAAAATCTAATAGATTTAATGAATCAAAATATGGTTTCTTTAGATTGTCTAAGCTCTAATTTTACAAATTCAACGGGTTTACATAATGATAATCTATATACCACTTTAGATGACTATGCAAAACTTATAATAGATGTTTTAAATTATGAAGATGGCAAAGAAATATTAAAATCATATCATCATACTTTAGCTGATGGAATAAGTGTGAATAGTACTTTAAGTTCGCTTGAAAACTATTTTGATGATATTAGAATATATGGCGGTAAGACTGGATATACTGGACAAGCTGGTGAAAATATCATGATTTTATATGCTGTCAATAATCGTTCTTATATGTTGATTTTAGCTAATGCACCTGGCAATCCGTATGTGGATGGTGAAAACTATCATTTTATTGATGTGATTTCTGTATTAAAATACTTATATAGTTAATGGAGGGATTTTATGGGAATAATTTTATCTTTATTAATTGGTATGATTGCTGGATATGGTGCTGGCAAGATTATGAATGATGAAAGCAATAATTTAATTATTGATTGTATTGTTGGTGTTCTTGGTAGCTTTGTAGGAAGCTTTATATTTAGTTTAATTGGCTTTGCGTCTACAAAGTTATTGGCTAAAGTAATTGTTAGTTTGGTTGGTGCTTGTGTTGTTTTATATATTAAAAAATTAATTAGTAAGTAGGTAGGATATGAGAGTTGTAACGGTTGGAACTAGTAAAATTTGTTCATTATTGATTGAAGCTTTTAAGTTGGCTAATGTTGAAGTATTTGCTTGTGTAGGCAGAGATCCACAAAAGACTGAAGAATTTGCTCGTGCAAATAATGTAAGCTATAACGCTTCTAATTTTGATGCTGTTTTATCTTCGGATATTTTTGATACTGTTTATTTAGCACTACCAAATGCTTTGCATTATTCATATGCTAAGAAAGCTTTGTTAGCTCATAAGAATGTAATATGTGAAAAGCCACTTTGTGCTAGTTTAAATGAAGCTAAGGATTTAGCTTTACTTGCTAATTCACAAAAGTGTTTCTTATTTGATGCGACTACAACTTGTCATAATATTGCTTTTAAGCAGCTTAAAGATGATATTAAAAAAGTAGGCCGTATTAGGACTGTTAATGTTGATTTTTATAAATACTCCGCTAAATATGATGATTTTAAAAATGGCATAATTGGTTCTAATTTTGATCCTAAAATGGTAGGTGGGGCTTTAATGGATTTGGGTATTTATAATGTTTCTTTTATTTTAGGCTTATTTGGATTACCTAAGGCTGTAAAGTATTTTCCTAACATGGATAATGGTGTTGATACATCAGGTATATCAATTCTCAAATATGAAGATTTCATTGTTAGTTCAATTGCTGGTAAAGATGCAAATGGTGGCAGCGGCTTCTCGATAAGAGGAGATAATGGCTATATTGAATCTAGTGGCCATATTTCTAATTTTAATGAATATACAATTCATTTTAATGATGGTGGTGAAAAAGTTAGAAGCTTTGAAACTAAGAATCAATATCTGGATGAAATTAATGATTTTAAACTTATGGTTGAATATAAGAATTATCGTAAGTGTAATGATTATCTAACAGCTGCTTTATCTAATATGAAGATACTAGATGAATTAAGAAAGTCAGCTGGTATTGAAATTATTTCTGAAAAGTAAAACAAAAGGTGCGTTAAGCACCTTTTGTGTTTTCATAAATTTTTTTGGCAACACTATCAGCAATTTGATTGATGGTTTCTTCATCCGCTGACCCAAAACGATAATATTCATCAGAATCAATATCGAATACCCCGAATATATTTCCTTGATATATAAGAGGTACAACAAGTTCTGAACATGATGCACTATCGCATGCGATATGGCCTTCAAATTCGTGCACATTTGGTACGTTTAGTAACATTCTTTTTTCAAATGCTACACCACATACACCTTTTCCAACTTTAATATTTGAACAAGCTATTTTTCCTTGGAAGGGTCCAAGAATTAATTCATCATTTGTATAAAAATAAAAGCCTGCCCAATTAATGAAGTCCATTTCTTGATAGACAAGTGCTGAAATATTACTTAGAGCACTTAGAATATGTTGACTGCTTAAAAATTCATTTGCTTGAGCTAATAATAAATTGTCCATAGCTCTATTCTAGCTTATTTTTTAAGACCTACAAATTTATTTAATGATTTATTTAAATTATTTACCAAGATATTAACAATAATTATTGCCACAATATAAGTGGCTAGATTGTAATAAAGGTTATAAGTCAAAGAATAAGCCCACGACTCCCATGAGCCAGCGTATGTTGTTTCTGGAAACCACCAATAAACACCAGCTAGTACATGTGATAAGTATTTAATTAACATAGTGAATGTGATTCCAGTATAAATATTATTTAGTTTACCAATTTTAGGAAATAAGGATGCTAGTCCTAGAATACATACAGGAATTAGATAATCACACATGTATTGTGGGATTGTAAGAAACCAAGTTCCACTAATACCAAGCACAAAGCTTATAAGCCAACAAGTAAGACCTGTAAGAATACCAGTTTTATAGCCAAATTGATAAGATGCCATAAAAATAGGGATCACGCTTAAATCGATGTTACCGCCTTGTGGCATTTGTAGAAATGGAATAAGTCCAGATACATATTGAAGGACTACAGATAGGGCTACATAAAGACCTATAAAGACAAGTGTTCTAGTTTTGTTTTGCATAAAATAAAAACCTCCGATCAAATCGCAGGCGTAAGGTAATCAAAAAGTTTGAAACTCCCTACGCTAGCATTAACTAGTTCAGGTGATGAGGGTATTTCTCAGCTTATAGCACCCCTGTTCACATCTTTATTATATGACTATATAATATTTTTGATGAATAAATGTTATATAGTATCTGGATTTAATCCGATTATTAAAGAAAAATATGATGGTTTTTTGATAGGTGTTGATAAAGGATGTTTACTACTCGCCAAGAATGGCATTTTTATCGATGTGGGAATAGGCGACTTTGATTCGGTATCAAGTGAAGAATTTGAAATAATTAAAAGAAATTGTAAGAAATTAATTAAACTTAGTCCAAAAAAAGATGATACTGACTTTGAACATGCTTTAAACTATGCGAAAAAATTAAATTATAAAGATATAGAAATCTATGGGATATTAGGTGGTAGACAAGATCATAATCTTTTAAATATAAAACTTTTGTATTTAAGTGAATTGAATCTAACTTATTATGATTTAAAAAATAAGATATATTGTCTAAATGCAGGAAAACATACGATATATAAAAATGATTACAAATAGCTAAAGGATACTACTGTTGATATAAATGATAACTACACAACAAGTAATGAGATTATAAAAGATAGTTGTGAGCTAGATATTAAAGAGGGGAGACTGTTAATCATTCAAACAAATGATTAGTGTATAATTGTGAAGTATGGATTTTAAGGATTTAAAAGTTGGACAAAGCGTTCATGTGCAATCTTTCAAACATGATGGTAGTTTACATAGAACTTGGTCAAAGGCTTATGTTATAGATGTATTTGATAATTGTGCGGTTGTGGTAACCGATCACACTTGGGTCGTTGAAGCTGATAAAAGAAAATGGTTAACTAAGGAGCCGGCTATTTGTTTCTATTATGATGATGCGTGGTTTAATGTTATCTCTATGGTTAGAAAGACTGGGATTTATTATTATTGTAATATTGCTTCGCCTAGTTTATATG
>CAVBAX010000127.1:0-1736 GCA_963593105.1 Candidatus Methanomethylophilaceae archaeon
GCTTGATCTTCGCTTATATTATCTTTATAGATTTTCTTTAGACAAGTATACATTACTTCTTTCCATGTCTTAAATTCATAAGTTACCATTTCTTGGATTTTGCCATTATATTTAGCTAAAACATAAGTTTGCAAAGTTGCGGTAGGTCTATTTTCATGTGTTCCACCATTTGCTACATATTTCATAAAGGCATTCATACAATCAAGAGGTGTTTTAAAATCATTTATGTCATGTTTATCAAACCAATCTTTACAATGACTAGACATATATTCTTTTGCATATTCACAATAAGAAAGTACTAAGTCTTCTTTGTTATTAAAGTAATTTAAAAGCTTAGGATGAGACATATTAGCTTTACTAGCTATATCTCTTAAGGTGATATTGTCAATTGTTTTTTCTTCAATGCATTTTTCAAACGCTTGTAATATCTTTATTTTTTCTTTTTCTTTATCGACAATTAATGGCATATTTCCTCCATGTATAAATCAATTATATGCAAGTGTTGACGATTAAACAATTAAATGATATTTTATAATTACCAAATGGTAAATAAAAAAGGAGTTTAATATGTCAGATAAAAGTAGAAAAGTAGTTAGATTACTAGATAAAAAATTAAACGGAGATGTATCAAAAGCTTTGATGAAATGTTCAATTATCATTTTGGCATCCGTATTAATGCATGATGGAGATCATTTGCGTCAAGCTTTTAATTGGGGTTATAGTATTCCTTTTTCATTATTAGTATTAAATTTAGTTGTTTATATCCTGCCGGTAGTATCAATTTTTTTAACTAAATTAAAAAGAGCAAGTGCTTCCCTTGTTATTGCCTTTACTGGTATATTTACAAGTCTTGGCTTTTTAATTATTCATTTATGTGGTGCCTTTTCTGGTTTATGGGGAGTATGGAATTTCTCTTATTTTGAACTTATTAAAGGCGTCACTTGGCAAGGTGTTTATTATCAAGGTGTAGATTTTATAAGTTGGATTTTCTTATTTGAAGTACCTGTACTTTGTTTGCCTAGTTCTTATATGGCTTATAAACAATATTTGAAATTAAAAAATGAAAACAATTAATCTAAAAATTTATGGTATTGATTGTATAGCTTGCGTTACTAATGTTGAAAATATTTTAAATGATATTGATGGCATAGCTAGCGCAAAAGTTAACTATTCAACAAGTGATGCTTATATTGAACTCGATAAGGATATTAACTTGGATTCTTTATCTAAGAAGTTAAATAAATATGGTTTTAGTATTCCAATACAGGTTTATAAAATTAAGACTAATAGTGTTAATGAAGTAATCAATACATTAAATAGGTGCTTTGGTATAAAAGAACTTAAAATAAATGATTCAATAATTGAAGTTAATATGTATTCAATATGCAATGATTTTAGCGTTTTAAAAAAATATTTGAGTGATTATGATTATGAAATATTAGATTTTGATAATGGATCTGAAGAACTTGAAATAAACAATCAATTATTAATGCTTAAAAGGCTATTGGAAAGTGTTGCTCTTACTACACCTATATTTTGGTCAGTTGCACCTATTATTCAATTGATATTAACTACTTTACTTCTTGTTTTTCCTGGTAGATATTTTTATAAGGGCTTTTATAGAAGTATTAAAAGTAAGCAATTAAACATGGATTTTTTGATTGCCTTATCAACAACAATCATCTATTTATATAGTGCTTATTTAACTTTTACAGTTTTTGAAGATATCCAATTAT
>CAVBAX010000127.1:1934-4249 GCA_963593105.1 Candidatus Methanomethylophilaceae archaeon
ATGGTCAAAGATTTCCTGTTGATAGTATTTTACTTAGTGAAAATACATTTGTTGACGAATCTTTAATAACAGGTGAAAGTAGGCTTATACAAAAGAAAAGAAATGATCATTTAATTGGCGGATCTTTGAACAGAGAAAATGATGTTTTGATTAAAGCTGTTAAAGATAAACAAGATTCTTCTTTAAGCAAGATGATAGAAATGGTAAAAGAAAGTCAAAACGCGATTTTGCCAATACAGAGTTTGGCTGATAAGATTTCTAATGTTTTTATAATCGCTGTTTTATTTATTTCTATATTTGTTTTTAGTATTCATTATTTTTATCTTACAAGTCATGATTTATCTGCATCAATATTAACGATGTGTGGCGTTTTAGTTGTTGCTTGTCCATGTGCGCTTGGCTTAGCTACACCTACTAGTATTATGGTGGCAAGTGCTAGGGCCATGGAACTTGGGATTTTATATAGAAATGGTATAGAACTAGAAACAGCAGCTAAAATATCAGTTGTTGTTTTTGATAAGACAGGTACCCTTACTAAAGGAGATGTAAATAATGACATATTAAAAGATGAAGCTATTAAAGTAATTGAAAAGTTAAAGAGTGAAAATATAAAAGTGGTTATTTTATCAGGTGATAAAAAGGAAATTGTAGAAAATATTTCCGGCAAGCTTAATGTTGATGAATATAGGTATGAACTAAGTCCTGCTGCTAAAAATGACTATATAAAAAAATTAAAAGAGAATGGTGAAATTGTTGCCATGGTGGGAGATGGTATTAATGATGGGCCAGCTTTGGCTAGTAGCGATGTTTCTATTACTTTTCAAAATGCTAGCGATGTTGCTAAAGATGTTTCTGGCGTAATTATTTTAAATAATGATTTAAATTCTATACCAACATGTATCAATTTAGCTAAGGCAACTATGAGAAATATTTATGGCAATTTGCTTTGGGCGCTTTTGTATAACATTATATGTATTCCACTTGCTGCTTTTGGAATAATGAATCCTTCAATTGCTTCTGCGGCAATGTCTTCTTCTTCAATTGCGGTTTTACTTCATTCATTAACTTTAAGGAAGGCATGCAAATGATAGAAAAAACTTATACAAATAATTTAAGAGGGATGACTTGTTTATCTTGTGTTGATACTATTATGGAGCATATGTTTTCATATAGAGGCATTATTGATGTTAAAGTTTACTATTTTAAATCAAATGTTGAAATTAAATATGATCCAAGTATTATCACAAAAGAAGAAATAGAGAAAGCTTTAAAAGATATTGGTTATTTTGTTTCCGATAAAAAAGAAAACAATTTATTTAATGAATTACTCACATGTTTTTTAATCATATTGTTTTTGTTTGTTTTGAAATATATTAATTTGCCTATGGTGCCAAGTTTAAATAATGGTACTTCTTTATTATTTTTATTCATAGTTGGTTTATTCACTGGTACACATTGTATATGTATGTGCTCAGGTATCATGCTTATGGCTATAAACAATGATGATAAATATTCTTTATTTAAATATCAATTAGGCCGATTAATTATGTCTACATTGCTTGGCTTCTTATTTGGCTTAATAGGTAATGTTTTTGTTTATTCATTAAAATTAAAAAGCATGATTTATACATTTTGTGGCTTACTTATATTGTTTATTGGCTTATGTAAGTGGGGCATTATTCCTGTATTTAGAAAATTAGAAGCAAATATTTTTAAGCTTTGTTTTAAAACTAATCATTTAAAAATAAATAAGGCAATAATAATCGGAATGTTAAACGCATTACTTCCTTGTGGTATGTCAAGCACGATGTGGATATATTCAGCTAGTTTAGCTAATCCCTTACTTAGTACATTAACAATGTTTGTTTGGTGTCTTGGTACTATTGTATTTATGAGTTTATTTTCATTAACTAATAAATTTCTTTCTAGTAAAAACAATATTATTTTTCAAAGATTTTCTACAATTATCATGATAACAATGGGAATTAGAATGTTGATAAAGGGAATAACTTTGATTTAAAAGATACACTATGAAAAAGTTTCATCAACTCTCTTATTTACAGCTATTAGTTAATTCTAAGGTTTTAATGGAAGTGTTTCATATGCACCATTTATAAGCTTACCTGGTTATGAAAGTTAACTTTCTACGTGTCAGTATTAATCTTAAACAAGAAAATTTTTGTTTCTTAAAATTCTTCATTATTCTTTTTTTGATATATGAAATATTTGTATTCTTTTATTTAAATATTATTGATTATTTATTATTAAGAAATCAATTTTTTATCTTAGGTGATGAAGAAGCCTTGATAACGTAT
>CAVBAX010000128.1:0-4232 GCA_963593105.1 Candidatus Methanomethylophilaceae archaeon
GTTCTTCGTTTAACTTTAATTTTAAAGAAATTAAATTCATAACATTTTCTTTCATGATAAAAGGCATCTAATAATTTTTTATCTAAGGTGGTGTTGCTAACTTTTGGTCTACCACCACCTATAATAAAAACTTAAAAGCTTAGCTTTTTGTAGGTTAAAAAACTAGTTAGATTATTTAAAGATGGCCACACTCTTTGGCTTATCTTTTATCTTTAGTAATTGTCTTTCTTGTGACAAAAGAATGCAAATATCTATCATAAGCATAAAGGCATTTCTTTTGGTGTCTGATACATTAAATATGTTGTCTATCTTCAATTTCTTTTAATTCATTTAGTCTTCTTGTGTGTCTTCCATTTGGATCAAAAAATTCAGTATTTAAAAAAGTATCTACTAATTGCTTAGCAGTTTCAAGATCAACAATTCTAGCTCCAAAAGCAAGTATTTGAGCATTATTGTGTTCTCTTATTAAACCGGCAGTTTTTGTTTCTGAGCATACACCAGCTCTTATACCATTTACTTTATTACAAGCAATTGAAATGCCAACACCAGTTCCACAAATAGCGATGCCTTTTTCACATTCTTTATTTTTAATGCCCATAGCTAATTTTTCACCAGCTATTGGATAATCACAACTTTCATTTGTATCAAAGCCATAATTGATTACTTCATAACCTTTTTCTTCTAAGTATTTTTTGATTTCAAATTTCATTTCAGTAGCAGCGTGATCGTTTGCGATTCCTATTTTCATATTAAATCCTCCACTTCCATTATAAATTATTTGTCTATGTTATAATTATAAGGCTATGGGATTTACGGTAGAAACGACAAAATTTGATGGTCCTCTTGATTTAATGCTTCATCTAATCAAGGAACAACAATTAGATATTTTTGATCTTGATATGGAAGTTTTAACTGACCAATATATTAAGTATTTACATGAAATGGAAAAGTTGGAATTAGAAATTGAAAGTGAATATTTAGTTGAGCTTGCAACTTTGATTGAATATAAGTCTAAGAAATTGCTTCCTAAAAAAAGTGAAGAACTTGAGGATGATTATGAGGAAGATCCAAAAGAGAGAATTGTTAGAAGATTATTGGAATATCAAAAATATAAAGAAGTTTCAAATGAACTATATGAGGCCTTTAATCAAAGACAACTTCAATATGCAAAGCCTTTATCAATAGATAACACTAATAATCTTGTTGATGAACAAAAGTTAGAGGGAAACCCTTATGACTTGTTAAAGGCCATGACTAAAGTACTAAGAAGGTTGCAACTTTCTAAGCCGATTGAAACCAAACTAACAGCTAAAGAAATATCAACTGAAGATAGAATTCTAGAAATTAAATCCAGATTATCTTCTATGCCTTCAACTTTTAGTTTTCATAATTTAGTTGATGATTGTCATACAGTCCATGAAGTAATCGTTACATTCTTGGCAATTCTAGATATGGCAAAAGAACATTATTTGGTTTTCAGCATGGATGAAAATGAAGAAATATGGTTCAAACGAGGTAACAATAATGAGTGATGAAACAAATACTATATTAGATAGTGAAGAACTTAGTGACATTAAAAATATAGAAACTAGTGAAGAATCTATAGAAGAAGAGCCAAAAAATTTAGAACCTATTGTAGAAGGTTTACTATATATGGTAGGTGATGATGGCATTAAGCTTGAACAATTAGCTGCTGTCATTAAAAAAAGTGAAGAAGATAGTGAAGCTATTTTATCAAGTATTAAAGCCAAGTATGACCAAGAAACATATGGCATAGAACTTGTTGGCTATGGTAAGAATTATAAGTTTATTACCAAAAAAGAAGTTGCTCCTTATATCCAAGAATTATTTCATACAAGTAAGACTAATACTTTATCACAATCTGCTCTAGAGACTTTGGCAATCATTGCCTATAGACAACCTATTACTAGAGTTGAAATTGAAGAACTAAGAGGAGTAGGTGCTGATATGATGCTAAGAAAGCTACAAGCTAGAAATCTGATTAGAGAAGCTGGCAGATCAGATGCACCAGGTAAGCCGATTTTATATGAGGTGACAGAAGAATTCATGGATAGTTTTAAACTATATACATTAAATGAGTTGCCTGATTTGCCTGAATTTAATACAGATGAAGAAGAAAGCGAAGAATTATTTAAATAGGAGGTTAATATGAGTTGTAACGGAAATTGTGAAAATTGTGGCAGCGAAGGAAGTTGCGATAGCTGTAGTGGTTCATGCCACGAAATAAAAAAGACAGAAGTACTAGAAGATACCCATATCAAAAAGATTGTTGCGGTATTAAGTGGCAAGGGCGGTGTTGGTAAGTCAATGGTTACTTCTTTACTTGCGGTTGAACTTGCAAGAACTGGTAAAAAAGTAGGTATTCTAGATTCAGATATTACTGGACCATCAATCGCTAAAATATTTGGCTTTGAAGGTGAAATATATGGCGATGAAAAAGGTATTGTACCTTTTACTACCAAAGGTGGCATAAAGGCCATATCTATTAATATGATGCTAGAAGATCAAGAAGCTCCAGTATTATGGCGCGGTCCAATACTAGGTGGTGTTATTAATCAATTCTATGGTGAGGTACATTGGGGTGAACTAGATTATTTATTAATCGATATGCCTCCAGGTACTGGTGATGTAGCTTTAACAGTTTTCCAAAATTTGCCAGTAGATGAGGTTGTAATGGTAACTACACCAAGTAAGCTTGTTTCTATGGTTGTAGCTAAGGCAATCAATATGACAAAAGAGGTAAAGGTTCCAATTGTGGCTCTTGTTGAAAATATGGCTTATGTAAAGTGTGATAATTGTGGACATGAAATAAATATCTATAACAGAGATGATACTGAAAATGTAGCGAATAAGTATGGGCTTGAGGTTTTGGGTAAGCTTCCAATTGATCCAAAACTCGCTAATCTTGTAGATGAAAGCAGAATAGAAGAATATGATGGAGACTACTTAAATGAAGTAGTAAAGAGGATTATCAATGACTAAGAATAATAAACTCGCTATTTTATGTAATAGTGTAATGATTATCTTTACTTGTGTTGGTTTGTATATGAGTATACAAGAAAGCGATATATTCTTGCATTTTACAAATGATATAAATATTTTGTTGTTGGTATCTAATATTGTATATATTCTTACACTTCTTATTAAAAAAGATGTGGCCTTTATTGGCTTGCTGCTAAGATATATGGCTACTGCTTGTTTGATTCTTACATTTATTGCGACATTTTATTTGGCTAGTACAATTGAAACTAATTATGTTGAAGGATTAAAGTTTTATTTGACGGATAAATCATTCTTATTTTTCAATTTATTAAATCCAATTATTTCTGTTGTTTCATTTACCAGATTTGAAGGCGATAGAAGACTTAATAAGAAAAAGACTATTTATCTAGCGATGCTTCCAACACTTTTATATGGAATTGTTCTTGTGATATTAAATTTAACAAATACAGTTGTAGGTCCTTATCCATTCTTGATGGTTAATGCAAATACACCTTTAGTTAGTATTATTTGTATGACTGTTATTCTTGTATTGAATTATTTAATCGCAAGATTTATATTATTGTTTAATCAAAAACATTCTCCAAGAAGAAAAAGAAAAGAGGCTTAAACATGGAATATAAAAGATTTAAAAACACTATTGTATTAAGAATGGACAAAGGAGAGGAAATTCTTGAAACATTAAAAACAGTAGCGCTTAAAGAAAACATTAAATTAGCTAGTGTATCCGCTATAGGTGCATGCAATCATTTTGTGGCGGGCGTTTATTCGGTTCCTGAACAAAAATATTATAAAAATGAATTTAACGGAGTATTTGAAATTACCGCTCTAGTTGGCAATATCACTACAATGAACGATGAATTCTATAGTCATTTACATATCACTTGTGCTGATGAAAAATGCAATTGCTTAGGCGGCCATTTAAATCAGGCAACAATTAGCGCAACCTGTGAAATGTTTATTACAATTCTTGATGGCACAGTAGATAGAATTAAAAGTCCTGAAACAGGTTTAAATGTATTTAAATTCTAAACAATCTCTTAATTGAGATTGTTTTTTATTGTTTAAATTAAAAACACGCATTTGCGTGTTGTTATCTAAATGATTTAACCCAGTTAAGCAAAGAATCTTTCCAAATATTATCTCTTACCGATTTAATCATTTGATCATTTAATGGGCCGTTATTTGCCATCTTAGCTAATATGGCATCT
>CAVBAX010000129.1:0-4136 GCA_963593105.1 Candidatus Methanomethylophilaceae archaeon
AGTGTTTTAAAGGCTAGTAACTATACTGATTTAGATAATGAAGTCATTGCATATTTAAGTTTGATGGACAAAGATGTTGATGAAAAGTTAGATAGTTTAAATGCACCTGCTGCTTTAGCTGATATTTTCGCAAGATTAAATCGTTTAAATAAATATATTGATGAAACTGAACCTTGGAAACTTGCTAAACTTGAAGATAAGTCACGTTTAAATGATGTTTTATATGTAATTTTAGAAGGTATTAGATTATGTGCGATTGAGCTTGAGGCTTTTATTCCTTCTACTAGTAAGAAGATTTATGAACAATTAAATGTAAGTGATGCTTCATTTGATAATAATACTGTTGGATTTATTGAAAACTATAAGGTAACAGAAAAGCCAGAAATCTTATTTGCTAGAATTGATGAAAAAGAATTAAAAGAAAAATTAGAAGCACAAGAATTAGAAAATGAAGTTAAGCATTTACCAGAGATTTCAATCGATGATTTTTCAAAGGTGGAAATGCTGGTGGGTGAAGTGCTTGAATCTAGAAAACATGAAAAGGCTGATAATTTACTTGTTTCTAAGATTGATATTGGAAATGGTGAAATTAGACAAATTGTTTCAGGCATCGCAAAACATGTTGATCCTAAGTCTTTCGTGGGTAAAAAGGTAATTGTGGTAGCTAATTTAAAGCCTGTAAAAATCAGAGGTGTTGAATCTGAGGGCATGATTGTATGTGGCGAAAATCAAGATAAGATTGAAGTAATTTCATCTAAATTACCTAATGGTAGTAAACTATCTTAATATGAAAAAAGTATTTGCGATTATTGTATGCAAAATTATTAGAGTTATTGGTAAGCTTGTGGGTAAGGGCTCAAGCTTACCAGGTCAAATAGCTTTAAAGGTTGATCCTGATATTTTAGATAAGATTAAATTGCCAAAATATGTTATTGCGGTAACTGGATCTAATGGTAAGACAAGTACGGTGGAAATGATTAAAGAAGTACTTGAAAAAAGCGGATTGTCGGTTGCTTATAATGGGGAAGGGTCTAATCAAATTGAGGGTGTTACAACTTTTATTCTTGATAATTGCACTTTGAGTGGTGTTGTTAAAAAGGATGTAGTTTTACTTGAATCTGATGAAAGATATGCTCGTCATACATTTAAGCATTTTGTGCCAACTCATTATGTGATTACTAATTTATATCGTGATCAAATGACTAGAAATGGTCATCCTGAATGGATGTTTGACATTATTAAAGATAGTATTCATGATGGTTCTTTACTTATTTTAAATTGTGATGATCCATTGGTTAATGCTTTTGGTGATAAGACAAGTATTTATTTTGGGATGGATGAATTTAATGGTTCAACTAAGATAAATACAAGTGTTTATGATGATGGTGTATATTGTCCAAAATGTAAACATAAGATGACTTATGATTTTTATCACTATAACCATATTGGCTCATATAAGTGTACAAATTGTGGCTATAAAAGAAATGAGCCAAAATATAAAATTAGTGATGTTAATTTAGATGCTGGTTATTTGGTTTTAGATAATAAATATAAAATTAATTTAGCTTTAAAAAGTATCTATAATGCCTATAATATTTTGGCTACTTATGCTCTTTCTAGAGAAGTTGGTATAAAACCAGAAATCATTGTGGAAACTTTAAATAACTATATTTTAAAAAATGGTAGAGTTGTTGAATTTTCTATTGGCGATAAATTGGGAACTTTACTTACTTCAAAACATGAAAATTCAATATCTTATGGTCAATCCTTAAGGGTTGCGTCTAACTATAAAAAGGATGTTACAGCATTGGTAATGGTTGATGCGATTTCAAGAAAGTATTTTACTTCGGAAACTTCTTGGTTATGGGATATTGATTTTGAATTATTGAATAGTTCAAATATTAAAAAGATTGTTATTACTGGCAGATATGCTAGCGATATTGCCCAAAGATTTTTGTATGCCAATATAGATTTTAATAAGGTTTATATTCAAAAAGATATTCCTAAGGCAATCAACTATTTAAAAGATAATGCGATTGGTCATATTTTTGCGATTACTTGTTTTTCTGATCAACATAAATTATTAAATAGAGTTGAGGTTAACAAATGAAAATCTTACACATGTATTATGATTTAATGAATCTATATGGTGAATATGGAAATGTTGTAGTGCTAAATTCACATTTAATTGATCAAGGAATTGATTCTACAATTGATAAAAAAAGTATTGGCGATGAGTTTAAGTTTGAAGACTATGACTTTATTTATATAGGTTCAGGAACTGAGAAAAATGAATTACTTGCACTTGCTGATTTAAAGAAAAGAAAAGATTCTCTAATTCAGGCAATCAATAATGGCTCTATTGTATTTTTAAGCGGTAATGCGATGGAACTATTTGGTAAAAAAGTTGATAAAGAAGATGGTTTAAATATTGTACCTATTGAAACTAAGTTTAGTGATAAACGTTATACAGGTGATGTAATTGTTAAAAATGATTTGATTGGTGAAGTGGTTGGCTTTATCAATAAGTGTTCAATTATTAAACATGATGAATCAATCAAAATGTTTGACTATGTATTTAAGGATTCAAATTTACCAAATGATAAGATAGAAGGCTACAAAATAGGAAATGTATATGGTACTCATATAATTGGACCAATACTTGTAAAAAATCCTAATTTGATGAGACATATTGTGACTAAGCTATTAGAAAAAGAGAATAGACAATATAAAGAAATTGAATATGAATTTGAAAATGATAGCTACAATGTTACTTTAAATGCTTTAAAAGAAAGAATGACTAAGTAGGCGTATTTAATATACGCTTTTAGTTTGAGTGATTTTCAAGTGCTATAAAGCTAAATATATATGTTAAATGGAGTATAATAGAGGCCATGAGTTTAATAGAAGTTAAAAATTTAGAATTTTCTTATAACGAAAACGTAAAGACTATTAATAATATATCTTTTAATATTGAAAAAGGTGACTATGTAACCATTATTGGTCATAATGGTTCTGGTAAGTCTACTTTAGCAAGACTTCTTATTGGTTTGTTAGAGGCAAAAAGCGGGGAAATTATAATTGATGGTTTAAAACTAAATGAAGAAAATGTTTATAAAATAAGAGACAAAGTAGGTATTGTCTTTCAAAATCCTGATAATCAATTTATTGGTTCAACCGTAAGAGATGATATTGCCTTTGGACTTGAAAATCATTTAGTGCCAAGTGGTGATATGGATGATATTATCAATAAATATGCCAAAGAAGTGGGACTAGAAAAGTTTTTAGATAAAGAGCCTACTGCCTTATCTGGTGGTCAGAAACAAAGAGTAGCGATTGCTGGAGTTTTAGCGATGAATCCAGATATTATTATTTTTGATGAAGCTACTTCAATGCTAGATCCAAAAGGCAAAAAAGATATAAAAGAGATTATGTATAAGTTACACAGTGAAGGTGACTTTACGATTATTTCGATAACTCATGATATTGAAGAAGTATTACAATCTAATGATTGTATCGTTTTAAACCAAGGCGATATTTATATGCATGATAAGCCAAGTGAGGTATTTAAACATCCAAGAGAATTAAGGGAGATTAATTTAGATATTCCTTTTAATTTGAAATTTAAGGAAGCACTTGAAAAGAAACATATTAAATTAAGAAGCAGTGAACTATTAGAAATGGTGGATGAGCTATGGCAATTAAATTCAAAGAATTAAGTTATGTATATGATGAAGGTATGCCTTATGCTTATACCGCTTTAGATAAGATAAATTTAGATATTGAAGAAGGTAAGATTACAGCTATTATTGGTAAAACTGGTTCTGGTAAGTCAACTCTTGTTGAGCATTTAAATGCTTTACTATTACCAAGTTTTGGAAGTCTTGAAATATGTGATACAACAATTGAGGCTAAAAAGAAAAATACAGGTTTAAAGGCTTTAAGAAAACAAGTTGGCTTAGTATTTCAGTTTAGCGAATATCAATTGTTTGAAGAAACTATTTTAAAAGATGTTTCTTTTGGGCCAAAAAACTATGGCTATACAATGGAAGAAGCGCAAAAGAAAGCTAAGGCTGCTTTAAAGCTTGTGGGTATAGATGAGAGCCTTTATGATCATTCACCCTTTGATTTATCAG
>CAVBAX010000130.1:0-4126 GCA_963593105.1 Candidatus Methanomethylophilaceae archaeon
CACTTACTCCAGCAACTAAAGTAGTTAAAACTGGTGTATCACTTAATAAAGATTCTATTGTCATTGTAGGATAGCCCTCATATAAAGAAGACATTACAAATAAATCGCATTCCCTAACATAAGGATATGGATTAGACTTTAATCCTAGCCATTTAATATCATCAAAACAATCAAGCTCTTTAGCTAAAGAATAAAGTTCTTCCTTTAAGCCACCATCACCAATAATGATTAGATTATAGTAATCCTTTAGTTTTGCTTGTATTCTAATAAGTCTATCAACAGCCTTTTGTCTATGAAATCTAGCTACTGTAATTAAATTAATCTTACCATTATCTTCTAATTTTAAATCACATGGCTCAAGGCTCATATTTCTAATGCGTTCTTCATCTACAAGGTTGTGTATTGCACAAATTCTTGATACACCAAACAATTCTTTATAAGAATCCATTACCTGTTTAGAACAAGCTATGTTCATATCAATATATTTTAATGCATCCTTTACAAGTTCCATATGATGAGCACTATAGTTAGATTCTTTATAATCTACTTGTACCCAATTTATCTTCTTATCAGAATCGCCATACCCTGTAAAGATTGTACAAAAACCCTCTTTAGCACTAAATTCAATATCGTAGTGTTTATCTAGCATCTTTTTTCTTTCTTTAACAATCTTCTTTTTAATAAGGCCGGTCTTCATATAGAAAAGAAGTCTTAATTTATAAAATAATTCTTTGCCCTTACATTCTTTTAGGGGTCTATCAATTACGCTAAAGAATTCACTACCACCAATAACATTGATATCACTTGGTATCTCACTTAATAGTTCTCCTCTTTTATGAAGAACCAAAAGATCTACATCATACTTATCTCTATCTATCATCTTAAGAAAAGTATTAAGTATACGGGCAACACCACCCATTGTCATCTCATCATTGACAAACAATATTTTCTTTTTCATTTGTTGTAAGCTCTTTCTACTAAACCAATCATCTTTTTATGCAATAAGAAGAAAATAACCTTTTGTTTAAAGCTATACTCCGTATCTTTCTTTACGTCACTATACCAATTAGGATACTGTTCCTCTAATAATTCTATATTCTTCTTATAATATTCAATTCTAGTCTTCTTATCAGAAATCTCTTTGATTCTTAAAGTAGTCATAACTAAACAGTTTTCAAAATACAACCCTCTTACTTCATAGGCACCGAGTTGTAGCTTATTTTTTACCATCGAAATAGCCTTATAGATATCAAATATTCTAATATCAGCCTTATGAGTTATTGAGCCTTGTCGTTGTACATAATAATACAAAGGCTTATAAACATGCCCCATATTATTGGCGTACGCAATCCAAGTTGGAATAACCGCCATATCCTCATACCACATACCTTTAAAGAATCTTTTATCTTTCATAAAAGAAGCCTTATAGATTTTATTATTAGCACTATTATTAGAGAATATAATCTCTTTATTATCTTTGTAATTAGAAGTGCCAGTATAATTAGAACCCCAAGAATATTCTAGACTTCCATCTTCATTTACATAATACATATCAAAACAGACAATATCGCTATTGTTTTCTTTGCCCATATTGTAAGTAAGTTCTAACAAATCAGGCGCAATATAATCATCACTATCAATAAAACACAAGTATTCACCACTTGCCCTTTCAATACCATAGTTACGCGCATCTGATAAGCCACCATTTTCTTTTTCAAAAAATTTAAAACGTGAATCATTACCTACAACAATTTTAGCTACAGTAATCGAATCATCTTTAGTTCCATCATTGATAATTAAACACTCAAAATCAGTTAAAGTTTGATTTTTAATTGATAATAAACATTTTTCAATGTAGCGTTCCACATTATAAACAGGAACTATTACACTTACTTTCATCTTATTTAGCCCCCATTAAATCTTTCAACATTGTTTTTTCAAATAAACCGCTCAACAAAAATTCACACTTAAGTTTAGTTAAACTACCAGCCTTAGGATAATTATCTATGACATCTTTTTTATGTTTAATTAAAGTCTTAAAAATAATCCAATATTCATTAAAATACTTAAGTCTAGCGCTATCTAAACCATTATCCTTTAATTGACTTAAGGCATACCTAAATTGAATATAAGTACGCGCATATAACATTGAATTATTGTTTTCTTTTGCGTATTTAAATAATTCAGACATAATCACATAATGATCATAGAAAGCCTTATCCTTAAAAGTAGTCATACTATTACCTGGTCTATCAATCAAATAATAAGATAAGGCATCCTTGATATAGATAGCACTTGATGCATTACTTAAAGCATATGTATACAACAATAAATCGGTAAAACTTATTTTATGAGGAAGTTTGATACCTTTACATAAACTTGTCTTATATAGTTTGGCATGAGGACTAGGATCTAGATAATAGAAACAATCTAAATCAGTATAAACTCTATCAAATTCAGTATTAATACTAACAGAATGAATAACGGAATCAGTATATACCTCTTGCGCATTATCGTTATAAACAAGATACTTACAGCCAACAACTAAATCAACATTATTTTTTTCTAAAGTATTTACTAAGACTTCTACCGCATTATCACTTAGCCAATCATCTGGGTCGCATACCATAAAGTATTCGCTTTCAATATGCTCAATGGCATTTTCTAAAACAGAGCCATAGCCACCATTTTCTTTTTCAATAAACTTGATACGACTATCCTTTTTGGCATAATCTAAAACAATGTCCCTACTATTATCGGGACTACCATCAGATACCGCAATTACTTCAATATCTTTAAAAGATTGCCTTAATAATGAATCAAGGCACTTACTAACATATTTTTCTACATTGTAGATTGGAACTATAATACTAACTTTACTCATTTACTTAAATACCAATGCCAAAAACCCATCGTAAGCTTATTATTTGTCTTTAAAAAGATTTCATTTTTCTTACCTAGTGTTTTTATATATTTATTATCTCTAAAATCTGGAAAATATTCTCTAACAAATTTAAACGCCTTATTCATCAAATCTTTATAATGAACTGTTCTTAAAAATCTAAAGGCTCCATATACCAAGAAATGTTCAATAAACAAATACTCTAATTCATCATAATATTTATCAAAAACACCTCTATCTTTAAAATCCTTTATAACACCTTCAAATATTGTAAAGATATCATACATCTTATCGTTATAAGAAGAACCTAAAATAGAAGTACTTCTTTGTAGATAATGATAAGAAACATGATTATAATAGCCAACTTTATCTATACTACTAAAAAACTTTAAAGTAACTGGTATATCCTCGTACCATAAGCCAACAGGATACTTGCATTCTAATTTATCAAATAATTCTTTCTTATATATCTTATTCCATGAAAATAAAGGAGAAAGAAACAAGTTCTTTAAATCATCATTAGATACTCTATTGATGCCTTCTTTTATTAATGGGGGGTTCGAATTACTGGGGTTCGAACCCCAATAGTATTCTAAATCAGATACTACTAGGTCTAGATTATCCTTATAGGCAATATCTAACATATTCTTATAAGTATCAGGTTCTATATAATCATCGCTATCTAGAAAAGTGATATATTCACCATTTGCCCTAGCGATGCCGTAATTTCTTGCATCAGATAAACCACCATTGTCTTTAATATATGATTTAACTAAATTAGGATATTCGTTTACATATTTATCAATTATCTTTTGACTATTATCCTTAGTTCCATCATTCACCACAATAATCTCATAATCATCAATTCCTTGATTAACTAAAGAACTTAAACACTTATCTATATATTTTTCTACATTGTATACAGGAACAACTACCGATAACTTCTTCATATTTAAACATTATACCAATTGATTACTCATCAATAAACCAATCATATGTATTGCCACACTCTACATATTCTTTATAAGCCTCATTATCATTTGACAAATAATCTTTATTAAACAAAATACTATTACAGAATATCAGTAATACACAAACAGTAATAGATACAATTAGCTCTTTCTTATGAGCATATATATTCTTTTTATTAAAGTTAACAATTAGCTCTCTATATCCCAATATCGCATATAAAAACAATATTACATAATAAAACAAAGCATATTG
>CAVBAX010000131.1:0-4090 GCA_963593105.1 Candidatus Methanomethylophilaceae archaeon
ATCATTTATATTGATATTAAAAGTATGAGTAATAGAACCATTTAATTGATAATAATCCACAAAAGATTCACCTACATAAGCTACCTTATCCATGCAATAGGCAAGCCTAATCAACACTGAAGTATCTTCATATCTTAAACCACTAGGAAACTTAATACCTGTATTTTTAAACCAAGATGTTCGATATATCTTATTCCATAGTGTTGAAAACATCTTTTCAATGATTTCATGTTTATCTTTATAACCAATATCTTTAGCTAATCTTCTATCTCCACTTTCATATACCCAGGTAAAATTAGACATACAGATATCATTATCCTTAATGGCTTCTAACATCTTTTCAGCCATATCAGATTTTACATAGTCATCACTATCTAAAAAGCCAAAGAATTCTGTTTGAACTTTTTCAATACCTAAGTTTCTAGTATCGGAGATGCCGCTATTGTCCTTATAAAAGTAATAAATATTATCATTATCTTTTTTTAAAGTTTTAATAATATTTTCTGTATTATCGTTTGATCCATCATTAATCACAATAATATCAACTTCAACACTTTGTTTAAGCAATGAATCAATAGCTCTTTTAATTGTTTTTTCGCCATTATATACAGGCACTATAATACTAAGCTTGTTCATTTTTATTTATCCTTAGATTTTGAATTATATAAGCCATAATTAAAGTAATTAACATATTAGTACTAAATTGATCAATACCATGTCCTGATAGATACGAGGTAACAACACCAAGTGATAAAGACATTAAACAAACTATATTAAACATATTCCATTTCTTATATTTAAAGCCAACTAAGAACTTATAAACACAATATAGTATTAAACAAATCCAAGGTCCCATAATTAAAGGATATCCTAAATAACCAAATGAATAAGCTTGTAAGACAAAATCTTGTTCAATATTGATGCCACCCCACATAAACAAACTATAAGTAAAACCAGTTAGTTTTTGCGAAGTTGTTAGATATTGCCACTTATAGTTATAGAAAATCTTTTCAACTTGTCTACCATTAGCTCTATCTTCTAATTCATAATCAAATATTAAATCAACCCAAAACTTAGGATCAACATGATAATCATACCAATATTCATAATAAACAGATTGAGTTACACCCATTAAAAACTTATATTGTTCAAACATATATACATAATAATCTACCCAAGCTGCCGAAAATGGTTCGAACCCCTCAGCGCCTTCTTCTATACCTTTGCGATAGCCTTCTCTGATTGAATCATCCATCTTTAAAGTAGAATAATCAGCTGCATCATATTGTTGATTTTGATAAGCTGGACATACTGGAATAATACCGGCATTCATGATTGTTAAAATAACACAAAATATAGCGAAACCCTTTTTAAACTTCTCTGTTTTAATAATAGAAGTAAAAATATAAATAATTAAAACAGTGGCTGGTATAAGTAATGCACAATAGGCGGCAACTCTGGTTCCTAACATCATCATTGCGATACTATCAAAGACAATTAAAAGTCCAATGCCTATTTTCTTTTTAATATCTTTTTCTCTTAAAAAGAAATAATACATCAAAGGAAGCACCATTGTAAGTAATATGCCAATAGTATTACCCTCCTTAAAGAAAAACTTAGTTGCATAGTTTCGAGGATGATGATTAGTTGAGTCAAATGGCATCTTAAACCAATCAAAGAAATTACCTGCTAATTTTGTATCATATGTAGTTCTACCAAACATAAAGATATTAGATATTACAATTGGCACACCAACAAATAAAGACATAGAAGTAACTACCTTTTCAAGTATTACTTCCTTTAAATCAATAAACTTATAAATATAAACATAAGCTAAAGGAATCAATAAAGTAAGAATATAGAACACTTCATCATATACTGTAAAATAATACAAATTAGTTAAATGAATATTATCTTGTAGATAAAAACCCGTCATACAATGTGGTATGAAATAGGCAATCATTAATACCGCATAGATTAAAACAATAGTAATTACTTTCTTTTTATTCTTTTCACATAAGAAAAAGATTCCAAGAACAATTAATGGATATATTGCAAAATTAACTAATGTGGTAATTCTAAATGGTAAATAGCTCGCAATTAAATAATCCAATTCATAGAAAGGATGTAAAGCAATCAACACAAAAGCTAACGTAAATAGATTTTCTTTAGTAAACAGTTTCTTAATGAGCTTCATCTTTCTTTAAAACATATTTATTATATAAATTCATAATTGTTTCTTCTTTTAAAACAAATAGCATACCAACATAAACAATCATACCAACTATAGCTTGAACAAGATTAGTAATAATTCTAGCACCCATGGCATTACCAATAAAGTAAACCACAGCCCCCATGATAACAGCACTAATTAAGGACTTTAAAAACGAAGACATAGAATGAATTTCTACATCTTTTCTTATGTATAACCATTGGGTGAATGTTACTGTAAATTCAGCACAAACACTAGCTACACAAGCACCAGCTGCTGCCCATCTTGGGATTGCATATAAGTTAATAATCAAATTAACCAAAGCACCTGCGATGATTGACTTTGTATATTCACCGTTTCTTCCAACAGGCACCAAATATTGAGTACCAAAAACATTTGACAAAGAAATAAAGATAATTATTGGACTAACAAGTCTTACCAAAGGAATAACATACATATATTCAGTCTTTGTATACCAAGGAAAGAAACTGCCAGCTACTGTTTCAAGTGCCACAAAAATAGGCAGCGACAAGATAATAGCTAACTTAAAAGTCATGTTGATATATCTATTTACTTCGCTATGATCTTTATTTTTAACAAACAAGTTGGCAATTCTTGGCATTACAACCGAACCAATAGAAGTCACAAAATATAAGAACATCTTAACAAAACTAACAGATGTCTTATATAGATTTAATTGGCCCTTATCTTCTACCATAGTTCCAAGTAAAGTTTGATCTAGTAATGTATATATGTTAATCGCAACAGTTGGAATAAACAGCGCAAAAGTACCAGCTAAATGATTCTTATAGGCTTCTTTTACACTTACTTTTGTCTTATTGATATATTTCTTTAAACCTAGGAAAGTTACTAATTGGCCAATTAAATCAGATAATGAATTAATTAAAGTAAACATCCATAAATCAGCAGGTTTTTTTACAAAAGTAAATATCAACAATACACTTACAATTTTAACAACAATATTTCTAATCGAAACGATGCCAAAATCTTCTACGCCATAATAGAACCAAGAAATATCAAAGACACTGGCTAGTATTGATAAACAAATTAAGAAATAAATAATTTGATTTTCTTTTACAAATAATAATGTATAGCAAACATACAATACTAACGCAATAGACATATTGATTATCTGCATAACTAGTATTTCATAGAAGTTCTTGCTTAATCTTTCTTTATCATCTCTCACCTTAGCAATCTCTCTATTACCATAGGTATTTACACCAAGAACACCCAAAAGAATAAACCAACTAGAAATATTAGCGGCATAATCGTTTATGCCTAAAGTGCTCGGTCCTAAATGCGCATAAGTATAAGATACTAAAAATAATGGTAAAAACAACTTTACCAATTGATACAGAATGTTATATATGTAGTTTTTAAATAATTTTTTATCCATAGGCAATATTATAACCTTTCTTCTTTTGATATGCATTCAGGTATGGCTAAAACAGCAAATAAACTAACCATTAATGCTCTAAAAGTAAAAACACTATGTGAAGATGAATGCTCTTTTAAAACTATATACCATAATAAAGGCATTATAGTCACAAATAATAATGAAATTAATTTGTGTTTATCAAACGCAATTTTAGCATTTTGTTTATTTTTGGCATTATAACAAGCGTTAATAATCGCCATAATTCCATAAACTATCAAAGTAGTTGTATGTTTTAAATATATAAGATTTCCATTTATTACATCTAATATATTAATATTTTGTTTATCACCAGTTCTTAATACCATTTGATTGTACGCATCTAAGAAAACATTTTCCTTAATAATTAAAGTACATATTAGCCACTTCATTGACCACATAGAGCCATATCCTAAAGCCCACATGAACGCATACAATAT
>CAVBAX010000132.1:0-4081 GCA_963593105.1 Candidatus Methanomethylophilaceae archaeon
TTTTACAGCGCTTTGATTAAGTTCTACACCAATTACTTTCTTTACATTTTTAGAAGCTATTAAACCAATAGTACCTGTACCACAATAGGCATCAATGATTGTTTCATTACCATTAAAGTTTGCGAGTTCAAGTGCTTTCTTATATAAAACTTCTGTTTGTCTTTTATTGATTTGATAAAAACTATGAGGGCTTATCTTAAACTTTAGGCCACATAATTCATCATAGATATAACCTCTACCATATAAAGTAGTATTCTTATCACCAAGTATCATTGAAGTATGCTTATTGTTGAAGTTTTGAACTATGGTGGTAATACAAGGATTGTATTTTAAAATATCTTTAATAAACAATTCCTTTTTATTGATACTAAAACTACCGGTTACAAGTACCAACATTACTTCATTTGTATTACTAGTTCTAATTAAAAGATGTCTAAGACAACCCTTATAAGAATGTTCATCAAAAGCACTTATTTTATATTTACGCGCAATTCTTAAAACTGAGTCAATTATTTGATTACCAATATCATCGATTATTTGACAATACTTAATTGGCACAATCATATGGCTATCATTTACATAATTGCCACAAATTAAATTATGTTTATCATCATAGCCAAAAGATACTTGAATCTTATTGCGATAATTATAAGGATCATCCATACCTATTATTTGATTAACTCTACCAAATCTATTAAGTAATGATTCAATATATTCTTGTTTCTTAATTAATTGTTTAGGATAAGCTATTCCTTGTAAAGAACAACCACCACAATACTTACTATATTCACATTTATCCATTTGGGTTTACCTTTTTTAATAAAACAACATAGCCAAATAAGCCAAGTAAAGACATAATAATCGCAATATATTTCATAGTCCCTATACCGAAGTTATCGGCAATAATACCAGTTGTAGAACTAGCGAAAAAAGAGCCTACAACACAAGCCATTGTACAAAAAGCTTGGCCTCTTGTGATTTCATTTTCTTTAAGTACCCTATTACTTAATTCAACCATACCTGGATAAATTATCGCAAAAGAAATGCATTGAGTAAGTTGAGCTAAATATAAACCAAAGACATTAAAACTAAGTGAAGTTAAAATGGCTTTAAGTAAATAACCAAATGCTCCTAGAAGTAATAAATTATTAAGCTTAATTTTCTTTGATAAATAATGATATAAAAAGAAAATACCAAAGCATTCCACTACAGCCTTAAAGCCAAGAATTGATCCTAAATCATTAGAATTGCCACCTAAATCTTCAATTAATAAAATCATGAAATTATCGAATGTTAAATAACCATAATAGATACATGCTAGTGATAACATCAATAAAGTAAAGTGCTTATTGTTTTTGACAAATTGCTTAAAAGAAACTGTTTCTTCTTTTTCTTTTTTGACTTCATTATCCTTAACTACATCAAAGTCTTTCTTTATTATTATTAAATCAATTAAAAGAAATAAAGAAGCAAGTATCGCAAAAAGTAATACTGTTTTATAGTCAAACATATTAGAAAGAATACCTAATAGGAAACAAAATATCGCATAAGAAATAGAGCCAAAAGAACGAGCCCTAGAATAATTGATATTAATACCACAATAAGCAAACTTACTATTTAAAGTATTGATAAATGGTTCAAGTGCTATATAAAAGCTTGTACCAACCACAAAAACTATCGCAAGTAAGGCATTAGCCTTAGTTAATAAATAATTAAATATTGCGAAAATAAAAATTATTAGAGCGCAAAAGATACATATACCAAAGACATTAATCTTTTTAGACTTATCAGATAAATCAGCAAGTAAAGCTTGCATAATAAAGGCAATAAAACTTGATGATGCAAGCAATACGCCAGCGCTACTTGATGAAAAGCCTCTTTCTTTTAGACAATATACACCAAAGCCATAGACAATTGCGGTTAGGCAATGAAATAAAAATAGTGATAATGAATACTTAATTTCAATTTTTTTGTTCATAATGCACAATTTTAACACTAATCAATTGCTTTATAAATGATTCTAGGTTCTTTACGCTTTTTAATTACGATAGGAACTATTACAATAGCTATGGTGATTAAACCTAATATAAAGATAATAAGAAAACGATAATCATTATAATTAGCCCATGCATGTTTTAAGATTACATCAACAACTTTGATGACAAATGATCCTATAAAAGTAGTAATAATTATTTTCTTATTTAATAATTCTTTAATTGATTTATCTGGAAACAATAATTTTAGTACTAGTAATATAATTCCTAGCAATATAAAAAATATAAGCAATAACGACAATATAAAGCTAATAATTGGTGATAAAACTAGTTTTACAAGTCCGCTTATTAGTTTTAAAAGTAAGGTACCTATTAACCATAATGGTAAGGCAACAAGGGCTCTTATAAGAAAAGGTATTTGTTCAATAAAGCTTTTCTTTTTATATTCCACTTGAGCAATTTCAACCGTTGTGTTATGTTCATCATTACTATTTCTTAGATTTTCTAAAAGATCTGTAGGCGAAGAAAAAGCACTAGCTAAAAATAAACCAGCTGAGGCAATAGCTGCAGATAGTCCTAATGCTAATTTCTTGTTTTTCTTATCCTTGTTTTTCACAAGAATATTGTAACGCCATTGTACAAGTTTTTATATTGATTAAAGCATAGATTACTACAATTAATTCCGTTATTGGCATTGTATAAAATAAGAAATCTTTGCCAAATAATAAAGGTAATAAATAAACAAGTAAACCACTTAATATAAGACCTCTAAATACAGATACCACAAAGGCTTTTTTAGGCTTAGAAATAGCTCCAAAATAATAAGTAGAAAAAATATTAAATGGCAAAAAGATAAAAGACAAACTATATGTTCTAATAATTGATGGTGCCATAGCTAATATATTCTTTGTTGGTTTCATAAAAAGATAAATATAGCCATTAGGGAAAATTAATGAAACTATAGTCCAAAAAAGCGCAAAGAATAAACTTGTATATAAGCCATATCTTAAAGTTTCTTTAATTCTATTAATTTGTTTTGCGCCATAATTACTAGAAATCAAAGGTTGACTAGCTTGGCCTACACTATAGCCACAACATTGTACAAATGTAGATACATTAATAATTGGGCCATAGATCGCTAAGGCATCACTTCCTAAATATTTCATGATTTGATTATTAAAAAGAATTGTTAAAATACCCATGGCTACATCAATAAAGAAAGTTGAAAAACCTGTAATAGTAATATTTTTAATCTTATAAAGCAGTTTATTCACTTTAACTAGTTTTAAAGTATTGTTACTTGATTTAAAATGAAACATCATCACTATAAAAGAAATAACAGAACCAATAGCGGTAGCCAGTCCTGCCCCAAAGATACCCATCTTTAAGATAAAGACAAAGAAATAATCACCAAAGCAATTAAATAGACCACCAGCCAATACGCCCTTTGTGGCAAGACTTGGATTATTATCGTTTCTTAAAAAAGCTGCCAACATTTGGTTAAATAAGAATAGTGGCAATATAAACAAAATACTCTTTAAATAAGTCAAACCAAGTTCTAGTAAGGTTTCATCTGCTCCAAAAAGAATAAGAATATTTTTCTTAAATAAAATAAATAAAATCCAAACTATTAAACTTAAAATAACAGATTCAATAACTGCACTTGTAAAATACTCATTTGCGTTTTTATCTTCTTTGTTTTTTCCTTTAATAGTTGAAAAAATAACACTACCACCAATACCTGTAAGTAAGCCTAAGCTATAAACAATATTCCAAACAGGCGCAATAACCGCTAATGCTGCTGTACCAAGCGGGCCAACATATTGGCCAACAACCGCTGTATCAACAATTGAATAAATTGATGTAATCATAGCTGAGCCAAAGGCTGCCTTTAAATATTTTAGATAAACTTTTTTAACATCATCTTTTAAAAAATCCATAAGACCTCCCAATAAAAAACCGGATATTCGACGACCTAAGTCATCTCTTATCCGGCATAATCATTTATTTAAAATGACACTTCCTCCAAGTGACAATTAAGATATTAACATAATCAAATTTAATGTCAACTAGTCTTTATTTAGTAT
>CAVBAX010000133.1:0-4080 GCA_963593105.1 Candidatus Methanomethylophilaceae archaeon
CTATCGAAATTTATATCGCTAACCTGTCTTTTATAATTAGCTGCTAAAGTAACATTTGTATCACTTTCTTTATCATCTTCAACATCGACCTTTTGATCACCCTTACCCATAAAAAGCGAAGTTAAAACTCCAAAATCATCTACACTAGCAGTATTAGAAAAATATAAGTCATAAGTTATAGGTTTCAAAGATACAAGAAACAAGAAATAAACCAACATACAAATAAACACATATCTAGCCTTATATCCACTTGTTAGTTTCTTATGATAAACAATACCTAAAATAAAAGGAAAAATCACTAAGACAATCACTGAAAAATTGCTTATCAAAACACTTGCAGTAGTATAGGCAAAAGCATTTGTAGTAAATTGCTTATACATGCTTAATGTTTCAAATGTAATAGTTACCGCAAAAGTCTTTCTTACAATTAAAGATGCCCCATATAAAAAACATAAGATAAAGTTAAAAATCGGAAATAAAAACTTGTTTACTTTCTTAGGAATAAAAATTGAAATAAGTCCAATTAATAAACCAGAAAACAAACAAGAAAAGACAAAAGTAAAGGGATTATTAAAAGCTAAATTTAAAGCCAATTTATATAAAATCTCTTCATACAGAACAAAACATCCATAATACAAAATATTGAACATAAAGACCATTATAAAACAAAAAGTCCTTTCGGACTTACTTGTTTAGTATTTCATTGTAGTTTAATTCACTTAAGAAATTACGATATTCTTCCTTAAATTTATCCTCTTCTCTAATTTGAATTTCATATGTATGCATATCAAAATTCTTATCAAATAAACCAATTGTCGCTAAGGCAATATTTGAACAATGATCCGATACTCTTTCATAATTATTTAATAAATCATCATAGTAATAGCCACTTTCAATGCTACATTCACCAGATTGTAAACGAGCAATATGATTCTCTTTTAATTGATCGGTAATCTTATCAACAACTTGTTCTAGAGCCTCTATTCTATAAGAAGTCTCTACATCACTTAAAATAAAACTATCAGTCGCCATTGTAGTAACCTCTTTTATTGCCTTAATTAGCAATTCAAGTTCCTTTTTTGCACTACTTGATAATACCACCTTATTTTCAGATATCTCTTGGGCAGTTTGAGCTATATTTAAAGCGTGATCAGATATTCTTTCTAAATCGCCAACACTATGTAAATATCTATTAACAAGCCTAGATTGATAACCACTTAAAGATCTTGCACCTAGTCTAGTTAAATAAGTATTAATCTTATCCTCATATTCATCAAGTCTTACTTCTTTTTTGACAACTTTTTCAAATTTCTTTTCATCATAATTATCAATTAAAGCTGTTGCCGCAAAAATAATATCAAGACTTTTACCAGCCATCGTATTAATGACATGTGTTACATTTTCAATGGCCAAAGGTGGATAATCTAAGAATCTTTCTTCTAATAAATTAGTATCACTTTGTTCCTCATCATTTTTATCTTTTACAATAAAACCAACTATCTTTTCGATGATATGAATAAATGGCGATAATATCAAAACCATAATTGCCCTTATTAAAGTATTAATAAAAGCGATAGAAACTGGATTTACAATATTATCTAAAAACGAGAAATGTACTACCATGTTTATGCCATAGAATAGTATCGCAAAAATAATACCACCCACAAAATCTATTACCAAATATGAAAATGCCGCCTTTTTAGCATCTGCATTAGCACCAATAGCGGAAATAATTACTGGTAAAGAAGCACCAATCGCAATACCAATCAAAATTGGAACTGTCATATTTACCGTAATTACACCAGTACTTGATAAAGCTTGAATGATACCAACCGCTGCACTTGCAGATTGAATTATGGCAGTAAATGCTAAACCAAAGCCTATACCTAATATAGGATTAGCGAAAGATGTAAACAAATTAAGGAAAGCTGGCTCACTTCTAAGTCCACTTACTGCCCCTGACATTTGTTCCATACCTACCATTAAAATAGTAAAACCAAGTAATATTTCACCAATATTTTTTTGTTTACGCTTATTTGAAATCATAATCATCAAAATACCAATAATGCCAATAATTGAAGCCAAAGTACTTGTTGAAAATAATTCTAATACGCCACTATTACCAGTACCAATATAAGATAAAGAAATAATCCAACCTGTAATACTTGTACCAATAATAGCCCCCATGATAATGCTGATAGCTTGTTTAAGTTTCATCATACCAGAGTTTACAAAACCAACTACCATCGCACTAGTAGCACTAGAAGATTGAATTATGGCAGTAACAGCCGTACCTAAAAGTATGCCCTTGATTGGACTATCTGTTAGCTTATACAAAAAGACCTCAAGCTTAGTACCTGCGACCTTTTTTAAACTATCACCCATTAGAGTCATACCAAACAAAAATAAAGCGACTCCACCCAACAACTTAATAATGTCTGAAATTGTCATAAATCACATAAAAAAGTAGATTATCTTAAAAAAATAATCTACTTAAAACTTTCATTTAAAATATCAATAATATTCTTTTCAGGTAAAGAACCCACAAACTTGTTAACAGGTTTACCATCTTTAAGCATGAAAACAGCCGGAATAGACATAATACCAAATTCTGCAGCTAATTCTTCATTATCATCAACATTAACCTTTACAAAGTTAACATCTTCATAATTCTTACTAATATTTTCTAAAACTGGACCCAACATTTTACAAGGACCACACCAATCAGCATAGAAATCAACTACAACCTTACCATTATCTCTAATTTTATTAAATTCTTCTTTACTTAAAATTTGCATAGGATTTACCTCCTTTTTACATTATATATGCTTAAATCGCAAAAACAAAGTAATATGCAAGAACTAAGATACCTAAAACAATACGATAATAGCCAAAAACCTTGAAATCATGTTTTTTGATATAAGACATCAGAAACGAAATCACAAGCATTGAAGTTATAAAAGCTACAATCATACCGACCATCAAAATAAAGAATTCCAATGTAGTAAACGCAAATCCAAACTTAACTAACTTTAATAAACTTGCACCAAACATAACCGGAATCGCAAGATAGAATGTAAATTCAGCTGCTATAGTTCTACTTACCCCTAAAATCAAAGCACCTACAATAGTAGCACCACTTCTACTAGTTCCTGGGAATATTGCCGCAATAAGTTGGAATAAGCCAATAATAATTACTGTCTTATAATCAAGCTCAGCAATTGAATTAATCTTAGCCTTTTTACCCTTATGCTTAGTTTCAACAATAATAAAGGCAACACCAAACACAATTAAAGCTATAGCTACACATACATAGTTATAAAATAAAGCCTCGAATTGATCATTAAACAATAAGCCAACAACAGCCGCTGGAATACACGCAACAAGTACCTTAATCCACATTATCCATTTAGGTTTATCAAAATAACTTAGGATACCACTTTCTTTAACAGGTTCCTTTAATTTTAAGCCAAATGGCCAAATACTATTCCAATATAAAACTACTACTGCTAAAATAGCACCTAATTGAATTACTACCTCAAACATTGAATAGAATTCTTCACTTACATTCAAAGTAACAATTTCATTTAATAGAATCATATGACCAGTACTAGAAATAGGAAGCCATTCTGTAATACCTTCTATAATTCCAAATAATATCGCTTTTAAGATTTCAACCATAATTTTCTCCAATCCTATTAATTATACCCATAGATTGACATATTTAAAGCCCAGTATTATAATCCGATATCGGACCATGAATAGAAACGAAGAATACTTAAAAACATTTAACAGTTTGTTTTATCAACAAAACAACATCTACGCTAAATTAGTTAAAAAAACAGGACTATCTGATAGTTATTATCAAATACTATATTTAATTAGAAATGACATATGTTTACCATATGCCAATAAAATAGTTGATTTTACTTTTGGGCCTAAACAAACTATAAATTCCGCCATTAAAAAAATGGAAAAAGAAGGACTAGTTGAACTAATAAAACAAGAAAAATCTAAAAATAAAAAAATTGTCTTAACCAAAAAAGGAGAAGAATATTGCGAAAAGACAATTGATAAAAT
>CAVBAX010000134.1:0-4002 GCA_963593105.1 Candidatus Methanomethylophilaceae archaeon
TTATAGGTAAACCACATTATGTTATAGGGGTAACCACACTCTAAGTTAAATCCCCATTATATTTTAATCAAATAAAAAGAGTTATCTATAAAACATAATTCTATAAACAACTCTTAACTTTAAATGCCTAAGCGATATCTAAATATCCTATTAATACTTTAAGCGTATTATACAAAGCATCTACATGACTTCTTTCATAGCCATGTGAAGCATAAACACCTGGCCCGATTAAGCCATGTTTTACATCATAACCAGCTTTTAAAGTAGCTTCAACATCTGATCCATAATATGGATAAACATCAATAGCGTAGTCACATTTTTGTTCAATTGCGGCATTCACCAATTTATTAACAACTTCTCTATCATATGGCCCGCCTGAATCCTTAGCACATATCGACACTTGTCTTTCGTTACATTCTAGGCCTTCACCAATGCAACCCATATCAACCGATATCGCCTCTTGTACATCATTAGGAATATGCGATCCGCCATGGCCAACTTCTTCATAAGTAGTGATTAAAAAATATAGTTTATGATTAAGCTTTATATTATTGTCTTTAATATAATGGCCCAAAGAAATAAGTACAGCAACCGATAATTTATCATCTAAAAATCTTGATTTGATATAACCAGACTCCGTTACTCTAGTACGTGTTTCTAAACATACAAAATCGCCAACATTTATACCTAACTTTTTAACATCTTCTTTAGTTTTAACATCTTCATCCAGTACCACCTCGATATTGTCAAAACTTCTTTCGCTTGTTCTTAAATCTTTATTCACATGGCTACTTGCATTGACCAATTGAAAAGTTCCTTCATAGATTTTATTAAGACGTGTATAAACTTTAACATTTTCAGTTTCTACATTTGATGCTACAAGACCACCTAAAGGAGTAACCATAAGCCTTCCATTGGTTTTTATTTCTTTTACCATCGCACCAAGTGTATCACCATGAGCTTCTAGTAATATGTTTGGGTTTAAACAGCTAGTATTAGAGCCAATAGTGACTAGTACTGCTCCTTTATTAGTTAATGAAACATCAAAGTCTAGTTTAAAGAATTCATCAAAGACTTTTTTGGAAACATTTGAAGTAAAGCCGGTTGGTGAATCAATAGCTAATAATTCTTGTGCTTTTTTTAAGGCAAGCTTAGCATATTTATAATCTAGCATTAATAACTTTCCTCCTTATCATCCTCGATATAAACATCTTTTGTGATATGTTTAAAATATATAGTTAATAAAATTAAAGCCACTTTATCTAATAAATACAAAGCAAACTGCAATACATCATTATGAAAGCCTTCTTTTATACAATAGATAATACTTGTGATAAATGAGATAGTACATAATACCAGGATGGTATTTGCACACAAAGAGAAACGATTGATTGATTTATCAACATCTCTTGGGGTCAAACTTTTATGATGTACAAGTAATGTAAATATTGCGCTTAATAAAGATAAAGTTGCAACAAACTCTAAGATATATAAAAATATCAATATTTGATTATGTAGCATACCATAAAATCTAATTAAGCCACCTGCTATCACAAGTAGTACATATAAGGCTACAATAACTATCAATTTAATCAACAATACTTTAAGTTCTTTTTTATCTAGCGCGACATGCGATAGTCCACTAAAGCCATTTTTTAATCTATCAAACATCTTATTCACCAAAAACTCTTACAGTAGTATTAACTACATATTTATCTTTTATAGTAGCCAAAGTTTTCATATGTTCTTGTTTCATATGTACCTCTTGTTTATCTTTATTAGACCATTCTTCAACTAAAAGAATTACATTTTTATCATCTACGTCAAGATAATAATTATAAGAAATACAACCATCTTCTTTTCTAATTAAATCCAAGATTTTAGATTCATTTATTTCTTTAACAAAACCATTTCTTTTACCATCAATGGTTTTATATATTACATGTAATATCATGTTAGTTCCCACTTTCTTCCATGGCTATCTCCCATTTTTCTTCAGCTGCATGAATCTTATTATGTATATCATCTATTTCTTCATCAAGTTCTTGCATACGCCTTGAATCTTGGTAATATTCAGGTTCGAATCTGAGTGCTCTTTTTTCTTCTAATAAATTTTCAAGATTGGATATTTCTTCTTCTAATTTTCTTAAATTATATTTAGGTCTAGCCTTAACAACCTTTAAATCAACTTTTTCACTCTTTTCTTTTACTTCTTCAATCTTTTTATTAGTGTCAATATAATCTTTATAGCCATCAGGGTAATAAACCATCTTACCATTTTCAACAACTAAACATGAAGTTGCAACTTGTTTAATAAAATATCTATCATGACTTACAAATAATATTGTTCCATCATAATTTTTAAGAGCGTTTTCAAGCGCTTCTTTAGATACAATATCTAGGTTATTAGTAGGTTCATCAAGTAATAAGAAATTAGCATTTTTTAACATTAATTTAGCTAGTGCTAATCTAACTTTTTCCCCACCTGATAATACACTCACTTCTTTAAATACTTCATCACTTGAGAAAAGAAAGGCGCCTAGAGTACTTCTTATTTCATACATGTCTTTATCAGGATATTCATTCCATAATTCTTCTAAGACTGTATTACCGTTTTTATAAGAAGCTATATTTTGATCAAAGTAGCCAATATCAATTTGATGTCCTAACATCATATAGCCACCAAGACTTGGTATTTGACCAATAATTGTTTTAAGCAGAGTTGACTTGCCAGTCCCATTATCGCCCATAACACAAATTCTTTGTCCTCTTAGTATTTCATGAGTAACTTCAAATAATGGTTTATCATAACCAATTAAATAATGATCCATATTTAATACAGATTTGCCGCCTTTTACAGCACACTTAAAAGTAGCCTTAAAAGCTTTGGTATCGGCTTTTTTAGGATCATCTAATTTTTCCATACGATCTAGATATTTAATTTTACTTTGAGCGAAAGCTGCTTTATTTTTTTTATATCTAAATTTTTCAATTAATTCTTCTAATCTTTTGATTTCTTTTTGTTGGCGAACATAGGCTTGACTATCTTTTTCGAAATCTATTTTCTTTTGTTCGACAAACTTAGAATAATTGCCTGCATACTTTTTAATATGGCCATATTCTAGCTCATATACAGAATCAACAATTTTATCCAAGAAAATCCTATCGTGTGATACAAGCACTATAGCCTTTTTATATTTACTTAAATAAGACTCTAACCATTCAATGGTACTTAAGTCTAAGTGGTTAGTAGGTTCATCTAGCAATAATAAATCAGGTTTGCTCAATAACAACTTTACAAAAGCTAATTTAGTTTTTTCACCACCTGAAAAATCCGCTACATTTTTATCTAAGTCTTCCTTTTTAAACCCAAAGCCAAAAAGAATAGTTTCCATTTCGGAATTATAAGTATAGCCACCCTTTGATTTGAATTCTTCTTCAAGATTTGAATACTCATTAATGAGTTTATCTGAATGTTCTACTTTTAATCTTTCAGATAGTTCATTAAGTTTTTCTTCCATGTCTAGAAGTGGTTTAAAAACACTTAATAACTCATCTTTTACATTATTGTGACAATCGATTAAGGAATTTTGATTAAGATAACCAACCTTTAGTTTATTCGGCTTAATAAGTTGACCTGAACTTAAATCAACCTGTCCCATAAGCACTTTTAAAAGGGTGGTTTTACCACACCCATTCCTGCCTACAAGGGCTATTTTTTCATTTTCTTTAACAGAAAAGTCAATGTTTTCAAAAACATCATTGGCACCGAAATAAACGGTGCCAGAATTGATTGTTATTAGCATATTAGTAAATTAAATTCTTAGGTGTTCTAGGATAAGGAAGCACATCTCTAATGTTTTCCATACCACTTAGATACATAATCATTCTCTCAAAGCCAAGTCCAAAGCCCGCATGTTTACAACCACCATATCTTCTAAGGTCTAAATACCAATCAAGGGTTGATTTGTCCATGCCTAATTCGTCCATTCTCTTTTCAAG